>CAZBRM010000001.1:0-37848 GCA_964494655.1 uncultured Candidatus Saccharibacteria bacterium
ACCAGGCACGGCCTTTCTCGCACAACCTTGCTTCGCAAGGATGTAGCTCTTTAAGGCCACGCCTGTCCATCTTTCTAAGGCATAACTTGATTTCTAAAAACACACGGTCTATTATTTATTCATGAGCAAATTCTACATTATTTGTGATAATATACGAAGCTTGGAAAATATCGGCTCTATTTTTAGAACAGCTGATGCTTTGGGTGTGGATAAGATTTTTTTAGGTGGAATTTGCGGAAAACCTCCTCATCAAAAAATTTCTAAAACAGCTTTAGGAGCTGAAAATAATATTCCCTGGGAACATCATTGGCAAATTTGGCGGATTGTTGATAAATTAAAAAAAGAAAAAATAAATATAGTTGCGTTAGAACAAACAAAAAATAGCATTCTTTATACTCGATTCAGACCGAAATTTCCTTTAGCTTTAATTATTGGAAATGAAATAAAAGGCATTTCTTCAGGACTTATAAAAAAAGCTGATAAAATTATTCATTTACCAATGCAAGGAGAAAAAGAATCATTAAATGTTTCAGTCGCTTTTGGAGTAATTGGTTATTATGTTCAGAATTATAAAAAAACACTCTAAATCAAAAGCCCGTTTGGGGCTGATAACAACATCTCATGGAGTAATTCATACGCCTGCTTTTTTTCCTGTGGCTACTAAAGCAACTGTTAAAACCTTAACTCCTGAAGATATTAAAAAGATCGGATTTGAAGCGATTTTAAGTAATACTTATCATTTATATCTCCAGCCCGGACATAAGATTATAAAAAAACTTGGCGGTTTGCATAAATTTATGAATTGGCAAGGCCCCGTAGCTACAGATAGTGGAGGATTTCAAGTTTTTAGCTTAGGATTTGGGCTTGAGCATAAAGTTGGTAAGATTATGAAATGGGGACAGTCCCCAAAAAATGGGGACTGTCCCCATAAAACTAAATTAGCAAAAGTTGACAATAATGGTGTTAATTTTACTTCTCATATTGATGGTTCTTTGCATCGTTTTACTCCTGAAAGCTCAATTAAAATACAAGAAGATTTAGGCGCTGATATTATTTTTGCTTTTGATGAATGCACTTCTCCATTAGCAGATTATGATTACACGAAAAAATCCATGGAAAGAACTCATCAATGGGCTGAAAGATGTTTAAGGGTAAAAAATAATAATCACCAATTATTATTTGGTATTGTTCAGGGAGGGCTTTTTAAAGATCTAAGACAGGAAAGCGCTAGATTTATTGGTTCTTTGCCTTTTGACGGATTTGGCATTGGCGGATCCTTTGGAAAAAAAGAAATGAAACAAGCGCTGAATTGGATTATACCTTATTTACCTGAAAATAAACCACGCCATTTATTGGGAATTGGCTATTTAAATGATGTCAAAGAGGCAATTAAACTTGGAATTGACTTGTTTGACTGTGTTTATCCGACACGCTTGGCAAGACATGGCGTTTTTCTAACTAATCAGGGGGAGTTAAATATTATAAAATCAGGTTATAAAACAGATAAAAAGCCAATAATGAAAAACTGTTCTTGTTATGTCTGCCAAAATTATACTCGGGCCTATCTCCATCATCTTTTTAAGGCAAAGGAAATTTTAGGCCATCGTCTAGCTACTTTTCATAATCTTTGGTTTATGTTTCAGTATATGGATAAAATAAGGAAGAATATTAAAGATAATGAAGAGATATAGATAATTGGGGATATCTTTCATTGACAGACAATTAATAAAATGTTAGTTTTCTAACAACATATGACAGATAAGATAATGATTTACAAATCAATAAAATTTGTCCTAGCTAACATTGCGTTATTCGCTGGTTTTTATTTTGTCTTTACAAGAAAACTTTATCGGCTAGGTTTTGAAATTATTAAGAAATAATTAAAAGGAATAAATAAAATAAAAGTAAATCTAGCCGAGTGGCTAGATTTTTTAGTTCCTTTAAATAAATAAAAAAAGAAAGGAGGTGAATTGTAATGGTGGATGTATTGGAGAAGCATCAGGGTTTTAGTGATAGGAGTTCTGTAGTTCCTGAAGAAAAATTTCAATTTCTTCAGAGAAAAACAGAAGTGATAAAAGATGAAAAAGCTGAGATCAGAGTCAGAGAACAGTTTACCAAGGAACAAATGGTCACTTACTAATGTTTCTTTTCTTTTTATGCCAAAGCGGTCTACAACATAGGCCGCTTTTTATTTTTCCCAAATACAAAGAAAAAAAGATTTTATCAGGTCAATAAGAATCTTATTTTCAACTAATATACCTGTTAACTTTTCATTAGGGATAATAATAATTTTTTCGTAAATAATAATAATGCCTGGAAATAATGGAATATCATGTTTAATTGGTTTTCTTTCCAAAATTTCAATTTTTCCTAATCTTTTAGTTATTTTTTGATAAGCTGATTGCCTGGCTTTAAGAGGCCAGATTTTTTCATTATTAATGAAGACATAAATTTTTTTGCTTTGAGTTGTTAAAAAATCTTCAAATAAACTTTCAATTTCAGCTTTACCTTTATATGTCTTTATTTCACTTTTATCTCCTAAAAAATATTTACTTTTTAAAGCAGAGATAATTCTAAGAAATTCTCTTTCTTTTTCTTCAATTTCTTTTTTTTCTATTCTCAAGATGCCTAAAAGCTTATCAGGGGATTCTGCAATAAAATATCTTTTATTCTTATCTTTTGACTCAGAAATAAGCCCTTTTTGCTTAAGGGATTTTACTATTTCATATGTAGTTGGCCTGCTGATCTTGGCTTTTTGAGCTATTTTTTGAATTGATGTATAACCAAGTTCCAAAGCGGTTAAATAGACTAAAGATTGCTTTTCAGTCAGACCTAACTTTCTTAATTCTAGGGGAAGTATTTCTAATTCCATATGTTTTTATTATAAATTGTTTTTAAAGATAAGTCAATTTGAATTAAATTGTCAGCTATCGTTTTACAAACATTAACTAAAAATACTGCTTAAATAGAGCGGTATTTTAATTTTTTACGTCTGTGGATAAGTTTTGTCGGAAAATACTTGACAAAAGGTTGATAAAACATATATAATAATAGAAAATTAGCCGGTGTTAAAAAATATGGCTAACAAAATTTCTCTTCTTATTATTACAATAGCAACGCCAGTAATATTAACTTTATTTATTTGGCTTTTAGGGAAATACTACAAAAATAAAAGAAAGTAGGGTTATTAATTTATTCTATTCTCTCAAATTTTTAAATTTCAATTTTATGAATAAAACTAAACCAAAATCAAAATATAAATTCAAGAAAAATAAAAGTATTTTGATGGTTATTTGGCAAGATGCTGCTTACTCAGATAGGGCTAATTTGCCTAGGAAAATGCCACCAATGCAAATAACTTTTGGGCTTTTTTTAGGCGAAACAAAAGAGGCGATAAATATTGGCATGAATTGTCATTTGGATTTTGTTAATAAAAAAATTATTAATGAGAATATAGATGCATTTTTAATTCCTAAAAAAGTAATTAAAGAAATTAAAAATATTGGAAATTTCAATGATTAAAAAAGAAAGAAATAAAACTGTTATTGTATTGTGGAAAGATGCGGTGTTTTATCGTTTTTATAAGGGAGAAAAAACATTATTAACGCTTACTAAATGCGAAGGAAAATTTGTTAAAGAAAATAAAGATTTTGTTATTTTAAGAAATTGCAAGCAATCTGTTTTTGATGAGAAAAAAAAGAAATTTATATTCAAAAGAAAAGCTAATTTTTTCTTAATACCTAAAGGAATGATTGTTAAACAAACTAACTTGGTAAATCAAACAAAGAGGGTTTAAAAAAATCTTTTTTGTTTGGCTTATCAACAAAGAGCCATCAGGTTCTTTAAAAATATAAACACTAAAATGAGGAGGAAGAAAGATGATGAATATAGTCAGAATTATTCCGACATGGAAGGAAGTCCTTGATGCGTTTTTCGTGGAAAAGGATTTTGGCAAAGGTTGCGCCAGGTTGGTTATGAAATGTTTGGCGTGTTTCGCGTACTGTATTGTTTGGGTCTTAGGCCCGAGAAAGATATTAAAGTAGAGGAGGTAATAACATGAAAAGGAAAATCAATCGGGTTTGGCTCTGGTCAGTTTCTTTTGTTGTGATTCTTAGTACAGGACTATGCTATGTTTATTATTGGTATCAAAACTTGCCATATGCAATAGGTAAAGCTTTGGCTCAAAATTTCCCTAACTTTTTCAATTAATTAAAAGGAGGAGAGTTATGGTCTTCATCGGCGTTGATTTGAGTGTTCCGGAGGAAAAGAAAAAGACCGCATCTCCTCTAAAGAAGATTTCCAAATTTCTCCTTTCTTTTTCAAGGAAGGCTGGATTTCTAACGGTGAGTCTTTTTCTCAGGTGGCCTATTTGGTTATCGTTATGGCTACTTAAAATTGTTGGATTGAAATTCTTTAGCTATCTGTTTTTGGTTTATCCAGGAACAGATGCAGATCTGGATGGATACTGTCCAAGATGGTTGGCAAAATCGTGGATTTTTTCGAAAAAACCGACTGTTGGAGGAATCATTTCTAAAGGATCTGGTGGCAGAGGGTTAACTCTTGTTGTTCCTAATACGGTTCAAGAATTCCATAAAAACCGTGATGTTTGCGAAAAAACAATGAAACGGCTTGAATGGATTAAGAATCTAGCAGGAGCAAAATCAATAGCTATTGCTGGACAGGTTCCAGGTATGTTAGTCCGTCATGGCATTGATATTGATCAGCCATTTGTTAGAGGAAATAAAGGCACTGTTTTCTGTATTGTAGAAACAATTGAAAGAGTGATGCGGAAAAAAAGCCTTATAACTGGAAAATTTCAGATAGCCCTTTTAGGCGTAGGTTATGTCGGTAGGGTCCTAATGAATTACCTTGAGACAAAAGGCCATCAAGTAATCGGCATTGATATTAGCATCAATAGACAAGGAGTTAAGTTGCAATCAGAAGCTCCAGAAGTTCTTCGCCATGCTGATATGATTGTTGTTTTGACTCCAAAGGGATCTGATTTTATGCCATATTCTCCTTTTATCAAAAGAGGATCGGTGGTTATTGATGATACGCATCCCAAAATTCGTCAGCGACTTAAAGGAGTAGAATTTTATAAAGTCGCAGTAGGAATGGATGGAGTTAATTTCTATCCTCGCTTACCTGGCTATCGGTCCGATTGGATTCCTGGCTGCGCTGTTGAGGCAATTGTTTCTGCGGCCACAACTAGCTTTAACGGACATCCGCAGAGAATCTTCAATCAGAAAGCAAGAGACCTTGGTTTCTTTGCTCATTTAGTTTCATAATGGGGTTTTTGTTTAGTTTGGATAAAATCAAAGCCAACTAAACAAAAGCCCTTTTTAATTTTTCAAAAAATTTGTTATAATTATATTAATGGATATAAAGAATATAATTGTTGCTATTGCTTTTTTATTTAACCTTTTTTTAGGGTTACTTATTTATTTTAAAGGAAGAAAGAATAAAGCTAGTATTGCTTATGTTTTCGTAACTTGGTCAGTTGCTTTTTGGGCCATATCAATGATTTTTTATCGCGCAACGGGTTCTGAAAATAGTATTTTTTGGTGTAAAATACTTTATCTTTCTGCTACTTTAATACCTTATACTTTTTTACGTTTTTCTTATCTTTTTCCATATGGTAAATTTAATATTTCTCGGACAAAAAGAATTTTATTAGTTCTTCCAGTTATTTTTGTTGTTGTTTTAGTTATTTTTTCTTTTGTTATTAAAGATGTGTCTGTTCATTCAGGAGAAGAAAAAGAAATTATTTTTGGATCTCTTTATTTTCTTTATATCATCTATTTTTCAATATATTTTATCTGGCCACTTTGGAATTTGTTTGTTAAATATAAAAAGGCAGTTGGCATTTTAAGAATGCAACTTAGATATATGCTGATTGGTCCTTTGATTGCTATTGTTTTTGGAACTTTATTTAATTTGACTTTGCCAACATTAGGCTATTTTAAATTAAATTGGGCAGGTCAAGTTAGCACTTTAGTAATGGTATTTTCTGTAGCCTACGCTATTCTTAAATACCGCTTGATGGATATACGGTTGGCAATGAAGAGAAGCACGATTTTTTCTTTGATTGTTATTGCTATTACTGCGACTTCTACAATGTCTGCCTTTTTAGTGAGTTTAGTTATTTTTGGCGGTGTTTATACTTTAAAGACGCAAATTATTACTGGTTTGATTGTTGCCTTATTAGTAGCTATTGGTTTTAGGCCCTTATATGAATGGCTCAAGAAAACAACTGATACTTTTTTGTTTAAAGGAGAATATTTGCCGCAGGAATTAATGGCTGATATTACGGATATTGTCTCTCGGACTTTAGATTTAGATGTAGTTATTAATACTTTAAAAAATAAGATTATTAATGCATTGAGAGTAAAAAAAATAGAAATAGTTATTTTAAAAGAAAATTCGTTTTCAATTGTTGGGGATTTTTCAATAACTTCTAAAAAAAGAAAAGCATTGGAAAAAATAGCTGATTATTTTAAAAATCAAAGAGATGTTTTGGTTTTGGAAGAAATGAAAAGAAAACATGCAGAAAATGTTGATTTAAATGAAAATCTGTCTTTAATTGATGACTTAGAGAAACTTAATACAGCCTTAGTAATCCCTTTATTAGTAAAAAAGAAATTAGTCGGAATTTTTCTTTTAGATAATAAGAGGTCGGGTGATATGTTTACTAATGAGGATATTAAGACGCTGGAAACAATTGCAGGTCAAGCTGGCATTGCTATTGAAAATGCTCGTCTTTATGAAGAAATGAAAGATTTTTCCAAGACGCTTCAAAAAGAAGTTGAACGTCAGACAAAAACATTAAAAGACGCTAATATTCGGCTAAAACAATTGGATGTGGCTAAATCAGAATTCATTTCTCTAGCGTCTCATCAACTGAGAACTCCTTTAACTATTATTAAGGGATATATATCTATGATTTTGGAAGGGACTTGGGGGAAAGTTGAAAGCGGACAAAAAGAGCAGTTGGAAAAAGTTTATTTTAGCAATGAACGGCTTATTAAATTAGTAGAGGATTTATTAACTGTTTCCAGAATTGAATCAGGTCGTTTAGAATTTGATTTGGAAATGGTTTCTCTTGAAAATATGATAGATGGCGTTATTAAGGAATTCAGCCAGATTGCGAAAAATAAAGAATTGTATTTGAAATTTATTAAGCCCCAAAAGACCTTGCCTAAGATAAAAATAGATTCTTTAAAAATAAGGCAGGTCGTTCAGAATTTAATTGATAATGCTTTGCATTATACTAAAAAAGGCGGTATTACAATTAACCTGAAATTAAAAAAAGATAAAATAATTTTTAGTATTAAAGATACAGGCATAGGTGTTTCTAATGAGGAAAAGGTTGTTCTTTTTGAGAAGTTTTCAAGAGGCAAGGATGTTGGCAAGATAAATACTGAAGGGACTGGTTTGGGATTGTATCTAAGCGTTAAAATGATTAAAGCGCATCAAGGCAGAATTTGGGTTGAGTCAGAAGGCAAAAACAAAGGCAGTACCTTTTATTTTGAATTACCGATGGGGCCAGCGGGGCGGGCAAGAGAGAAGAAATAGGATATTAAATTTAATCAGAATAATAAGAACTAATCCATTATGTGGATTTTTTGTTTTCCGATTATTTAAAAAAAACAACTCCAATTTTATTTGATAAAGTTAGGATTTCGTAGTAATCTAAACGGTAATAATAAATAAAGCTAAACCCAAAAACAAAGGACTACTTTATCTATTATTAATAAAGTTTTAGAAAATTTTATGGAAAATAACGAAATTATAAGAAGAGTCGTTAAATTTACCGAAAGTATAGTTAACGGTAATGATTTCAACGAGACCGAAATTCAGAAAATATTAAATCTATCCTATCGTTCTGATAGTAATTTAAATATCTACAGAGGAATTTTGTCCGTTCATAATTTTCATAAATTTGAAAAGCTTCCTTTAGAAAAATTTAAGAAATTTAGCACAGACGAGAGATTTATAAAATGTGCTTCCTTGTTGAATGGGGATGCTCTGTTATCTTCTGAAATAGGGGATTTATTTCTAAACATCCTTACAATTCCCGATAAAGAAATAGAGCATAGAGACATATTATTAGGGAGTTTCTACGGTTCTTTATGGTCTTTAATGAATAATCCTGAAAATTTTGAAATAGCAGAAGATTATGGTGTTGAGATAGTAAAATCAGCCTTTAGTATAGATAAATTTGATTTTTCAAAAAAAATAAAATTAGAGAAGAATAGTGCAAAGATAATCAATTTAGCCGGAAGTGGCAAAAAAGAAATCAAACTACTTAATATCAGCTCTATGGTTGCTGTAATAACAGCGGTAATTGGTAGAAAGATTGACGAAAACATTATAGTAGAGAAAACTATATCACGAGCTACATCTAGTATAACCGGCTCAGGAGATATTTTCGAATCAATAGGAGTTAACTTGGATATGCCGATTAATAAAATAGCTGAGATGTCGTTAGAAACTAAATTGGGAGTATTCGATATTAACAGGGTAGTTCCCAAGCTAAATCATATTTATGATGGACGCTTGTACGATGTGCAGGTTTTTGCCGGTTTGGTTGGGGGAGCTGCTATAGTAAATCCAGTTGATACAGATTTAATAAATTATGGTCTAACAAGAGGATCAAGTAAATTGTGTTTGGCTATTTTAAATAAATTGTATCCCGGTAAAAATATTATTATCCTTCAAGGAAAAAATCCGAGGGGAGAAGCTGTAATAGATCAGATATCCATTGTGGCTGATACTGAAATCGCCCAGACAATTAACGGCAAAAATTCTTTACATATAATAACGCCAAAAGAATTTGGCTTTGACTTTGAACCATTTAATTATATCCAAACTGCTAAAAGTCAAAAAGAAAATATTAATCAATTTATTAAATTACTAGCTGGTCAAGGTAATAAAAATCTTAAACAGGCGGTCGCAATGGAAGTTACCTTAAATCTATATGGTTTAGGGTTAATTAATAATTTTAAAAATACTGCCTCATTATCCTTAGAAGTAATTAATTCTGGAGAAGGAGTTAATTTGTTAAAAAATCTTGTCATAGCTTCTGGTGGCGATGTTAATAAATTCGATAAATTAATTAGAAACATTATTTGAAAAGTCGAAATAGGAAAATGTGACAACCGAAAGTTTTGTCGACAAATAAAATATGCGTAGAAAAAAAGATAAAAGTAAAAAATTTAAAAGGACCATCTTTGTTAAAGAAAATATTGATCATGCAGAAAAAGAGTTTAGAATGGATGATCATTTTGTTCAAAATATTATTTTAAAAGAAGGTTATTTTCCGATTCGGGAAAAAATCTCTTTGGGTTCGATTTCTGATACGGAGTTTCTTCGAAGTAAGTTTTCCTGTCATTATAATTTAGAGAAATTTAATGATGTCCCAAAATCAAGGCAACATCTTATTACTGGTTTTGGTCCCACAAACGCGCCGACGGGTGGCACTTTGTCAATGATTTTGAGGGCATTGTTTTTTGAAAGGAAGACCGGGATTGATTCCACGATTATTATTTCTAATCTAGGCGCTTTTAATTCGCGGAATATTAATATAGAAAAAATCGATTATCTAACTGAAAGATTCATTAAATTTATACGTGCTCTGGGTTATAAAGGAGAATTAAGAACCCATAGTAATTTTGATTTACTTGTGGCATCAAGCCTAACTTCGAAAGTATTAACTATTAAAGATTTTTTAGAAAACAAAGAAGTAACTACAGATTTATATAAAAAATTAGGAATTCAAGGGAAAGATTTTCCTACTTTTGTTGATGCTAATTTTACAGTCGCCGATATTCTTTTGCCTAGTATTCTAAAGAAGAAGCAGAGAATATTAGTTTTTGTTGGTATTGAAGAATACTATTTTCCAAAATTAGCTAATGTAGTTTTGCAAAGATTTAATAAACATCACTCAGGCCAATTTACTTCTAGCGATGTATTAGTGAGTTCCGTATTCGGTCATCTTATAGAAGGATTAAATGGTTTCCCCAAGATGTCAAAAAGTATCCTGGAATCTTCAATTAACCTTGATGATTCAAAAAATAATTTAGAAAGAAAAATTTTAAAATGTGATTCAAAAGATGAAAAGATCATTCTTCAAATGATAAATCTTGTCTCTGATTGGGATTTAAGGAGAATTAAAAAAGCCAACAAAGCATTTAGGGAAAAGGGGACGACATGGATTAGATTTAAAAAAGATTATCTTAATTATTTTATGGATTTGAAAAGGATTTGGGAAAGTACCGCAAATCCAAAATACAAATTTAAGGTAGACTTATTATTTAAATAAGAATATGAATGAAATTAAAACTTTATTACTTTTAGGCGGAACGGGATTTATTGGCAGAGCTGTAGCGGAAGAATATTTTAAAAATGGTTGGCATGTAATCGTTTCCACAAGAGAGAATAATAATGATAGGGCAAAAGAAAAATTATTGCTTCATGGATTCGATAAATATAATTTAGAAAAACTAATAGAAGATGGTCTTATTCTATTTGCCCTTGATGTTGATTTAGTTAATAAGAAATGGTCTCAAATAAATAATTGGTTAGAATTGTTTGATAAATTAGATATTTCCATTTTGTCAATTTTAAGGATAATTAATCTTGTTGGCGAAACCTCAAAATCAACCCGTGAGATTTCCAAATCAAATATCAATGTTTTGAGTGGTATTTTTACATTAGTTCAATATTTAAAGTCTCGAAATAAACAGGTGATCTTTTGTAACATGGGTTCAACTGCGGAAAAGAAACAAGATAAAAATTTGTCTCCTTACGAAAGAGCAAAAAGAGTTGCCAGACAGAAAATAGAAGAAAGTAATTTATGTGATTATCATTTTGTGGTCAATTATATTAAAGGCAAAGGAGAGCAAAAAATGAAATCTGCCGCTCCTGATTTATGGAGTAAATTAAGATTCTCCCACAAGTGGCTTTTTGGTTTTAAAGTAAGTATTATAGATGTAGATGATTTAGCCCAGGTAATTTATCATATTTCTGAAGCAGTTAAGAATTTTCCCTTAAGACAAAAACCATTGGAAGTAAATGTTACTAATGGTGAACTATTGTTTGGAGAAATGATAAAAAATCTTTTACCAGAAGATAAAAAGGTAATGCCAAGGGCGGTGATTCCTTTCTGGGCGGAAAAGTATTTTCTCAAAGCTTATGTTTTTATCGCACCGCGAATAAATCCTCACGACCAGTTAATTAGAAGGTTGGTTGATTTTGCCAAAAGAGGATCAATGAATTTTATTAAACAAGAGAAATTGAGAGTATTTAAAACCGCCGAAGAAATAAAAAAATTAGCTTTAGATACTGCTAATTATTTGGTCTTAGAAGCAAGTCCTTATCTAATTGTCGCTAATAGGTATAATCCGGTAATTTATGTTTTGCAAGAAAGAGGCGAGGAAGAATTAAAGCAAATAGTCCAAAAAGCAGCTATTCTCTCTGATTAATTTTTTGTTCAAATAAATTTTGGTATTCGGAGATAGAAAATGGGCCTTTCTTATTACGCTTCATGGCGAAAAAGCCAATACGGTATTTTCTTTTATAGGGGATATCTGAAAATCTATGTGGTATTACTTCTAGGATATCCTCAAAACCATAATATCTTACTAACTTATAAAGTGCTTTTTTATTAGGAACTAAAGACAAATTAGTCTTATTAGAGCCGCCAACTCCGTATTTTTTGGAAATTTCTTGAAGGGGATGAGGAATATGTTTTTGAATAAACTCTAAATCTCTTTCCGTGTGAGGGGATGGTATAAATTGATTTTTTAGCTTGCTATAATCTATTTTTGTCCCTTGCTCGAAATTTAGGTATTTTTCAGCTGACAGTATTTTGTCATTTACAAATAAGCCTTCGAGATCGTTTTCGTCCATATCATTAAGCATCCACCAAGATGGGATGTCTTCGTTTGAATCAGTACTGTAATGGACATGAGAATCGACTAAAATGACAGATTTAGTCACCTCGGCAATTTTAGCCATCGTGCCTATAGGATTTTCTAGGTGATAGAGTATTCCTGCAAGAATGGTTAAATCAAATTCTCCCAATTCTTTTTTGCTTATTTCTTCAGCTTTAAGTTTTAGAAATTCTATATTCGAAGTTTTTAGATATTTTTTTATTGCATTAGCTTGTTTTATATTGTTTTCATTAACGTCTATCCCTATTATTTCTTTTGGAGTATATTTATTTACTTCAAAAGAGAAGCCCCCACAATTACAGCCGATATCTAAGACTCTTAATCCTTTAAGATTCCCGCCAAATAATTTTAATAAAGATGGAAAAAAAAGTTGTGTTGCGTCACGCATTCTGTATATCTCCGGCGCAGTATTGAAGCTATTGCCCAAATCTATATCATGAAAAAATGGGGCTAATTTTTTTAATCCATTTGGAATTTTTTGTCTATTCATAATGGTAGGGCATTAACAATAAAAAAAGTTGGGATCGTCTTTTGACAATCCCAACCGGTTAAATGTTGTTGTATAGTGCTTTTTTAACCTCTTCAAGGGTTTCGATAGCGTTTTTCCTAGCCATCTTTAAACCTTCTTCAAGCACAGATGGTATATAGGATGGATCCCGTATAATCCCAGCCCTTTTTCCCTGAAACTCTCTTAGGAAGTTTTGAACGATGAGGGTTAATAATTGTTTAAATTGTCCCATCACTGGCTTGCCGCTTTTGTGTGACTTGATGATGGCGTCGACCTCTTCGTGTTCCAATTGGGTTTTTGCTAATCCTTTAGCAACTAAAATGTGACTCTCCAGTTTTTCGTTCATCACTCCTTCAAAAGCAGTTTCGGCGGCCTTAATTTTTTTAGCAACCGTCTTAGAATCATCCATTAAGAAAATGGCGCCTCCAGGATTAGTCTTACTCATTTTCCCCTCTCCTTTTAAAGAAAGAAGGCGTAGCGATTTGACTTGAAGTACTTCTGGAACAGGGAGAACGTTCCCGTACCTTTTGTTGAATCTTCGCGCGAGCAAACGGGTTACCTCTAAATGAGCAAGTTGGTCTTCGCCCACAGGTACTTTTCTGGCTTTATTGAGTAGAATATCAGCAGCCATAAGTACCGGATAGAGAAGGAGGAGAGCGTTTGCTGTCTCTGGGTTGGCTTTTGCTTTGAGCTTGTCTTTAAGAGTTGGCACCCTCAAAAGCTCTGCGACAGAAATAAGCCGTGCCAGAAGAACAGTAAACGTGGTTACCTCTCCAGCTATATCAGATTGGAGATAGATCTTCGCTTTTTGCGGATCTACCCCGAGCGCGATATAGTCAGCTACAACTCCATGGAGGTACTGCTTTACTTTGGATGGTTCGTTGTCCGTGATCGCGTGGAGATCAGCAACAAAGACTACGGGAGACATGCCTTGTCTCTGAAGTTCAATAATAGGCGCTACTGCGCCAAGGTAGTTAGCTATGGTCAAATCACCAGTTGGTCGAATACCCGTCAACACTTCTACTTTGTATTTCATTGCAGTCACCTCCTTTCTTTTAGTCCGAATATTTTTTATGGTACTGGGTTTAGTGTAGAGTATTTTTCTATTTTTGTCAAGGTTATAAGGCATAGAGATTAGATATTAATTATAGAAACTTGTTCTAATATTTTATTATTGTTATACTTACTTTACTATAACAAAGTAAGAAAATTTTGTAAATAAATGTAGTATTTCCCGGATTGAGTCCGGCCGATTGGAATTTGATTATCAGCTAGTTGATTTAGGAGAAATGATTAAAAGCGTTTTGGCTGAATTTGAACAGGCCGCGGCTGAAAAGAAGCTCTATTTGAAATATCTCAAGCCGGAAAAAGCTCTGTCTAAAATTAAAATTGATTCTTTGAAAGTAAGGCAGGTTGTTCAGAATTTAATTGATAATGCTTTGCATTATACTAAAGAAGGAGGCATTATTATTAATCTAAAGTTAAAAAAAGATAAAATTTTATTTAGCATTAAAGATACAGACATAGGTGTTTCTGATGAAGAAAAAGTTGTTCTTTTTGAAAAATTTTCAAGAGGCAAAGATGTCAGCAAGATAAATACCGAAGGGACTGGTTTGGGGCTATATCTAAGCGTTAAAATGGTTGAAGCGCACAAAGGCAAAATCTGGGTTGAGTCGGAAGGCAAAAACAAAGGCAGTACCTTTTGTTTTGAACTGCCGGTGAGGGGGAGGAATAGATAAAAATATATGCTCAAATTATTTAATACATTATCAAGAAGATTAGAACTATTTAAACCTCTTAAATCAAAAAAAGTTGGTATATATAGTTGTGGTCCAACTGTATATAATTATGTTCACATAGGTAATTTAAGAGCATACGTTTTTACAGATTTATTAAAGAGGTATTTACATTATCGTGGTTTCAGCATTAAACATGTAATGAATATTACAGATGTTGATGACAAAACGATAAGAGATAGTAAAAAGAATAACAAGTCATTGAATGAGTTTACTGATTTTTATTTAAAAGCTTTTTTAAAAGATTTGAAATCAATGAATATAAAATTGCCAGATATAATGCCACGGGCTACAGAACATATATCAGAGATGGTTGATTTAATAGAAAAACTTAAAAAAAAAGGAAACGCTTATAGAAAAAATAATTCTATTTATTACAAAATCTCAAAATTCAAAAATTATGGCGCTCTTGCTCAATTAAGTAAACAGTTGCTTAAAAAAAATGCTTCTCATCGATTAAGCTTAAAAGATGAATATGAAAAAGATCAAGCTAATGATTTTGTTTTATGGAAAACTTGGCAACCAAAGGATGATAATGTATATTGGGATACTCGTATTGGTCGAGGGAGACCTGGTTGGCATATAGAGTGTTCTGCTATGTCTATGAGGTATCTAGGCGAAACTTTTGATATTCATTGTGGAGGTGTAGACTTAATTTTTCCACATCATACAAATGAGATAGCTCAATCAGAAGCAGCTACTGGCAAGAAATTTGTAAAATACTGGCTTCATAATGCTCATTTAATGGTCAATGGCAAGAGAATGGCAAAATCACTTGGTAATTTTTATACTTTGCGAGATATTGAATCACGTGGATTTAACCCATTATTATTAAGATTGATTTTAATTAAAACTCATTATCGACAAATTCTTAATTTTAAATTAAGTGATTTTAAAGAGGCTAAAAGTATTGCAGGAAAGTTTATTAATTTTTTGGTTAATTTGGAATTTATTGAAAAGGATTTTAATAATAATATTAATGCAGAAATAAAAGGTATTATTAAAAAATATAGAGAGAAGTTTATAAAAAATTTAGATAGCGATTTAAATATCAGTCTATCATTAATGTCAATCTATAAATTTGTAAACGAAATTAATATAAGAATGGATTTATTGAATGTTAATAATGTTAAACTTATCAAAAAGTTTATAAATGAGATTGATCAGGTGCTAGGATTTATTAATCCTCTTTATGAGGAGTATTTAATTGAATTACAAAACAAAATTAATAAATTTCAGATCAAGAAAATCTTAATGGAAAGAGAAATAGCTAGGCGAAAAAAAGATTATAAAAAGGCAGATGAGTTAAGAAAAGAGATTTTAAGTATTGGATTAATTATAGAAGATACAAAACATGGATATATATTAAAAATTAAATAGTAAGTTTTTATGGAAAATATTGAAAAAAAATCATATGAGTCATCTATAGAGCGCGAAGAAAATTTAATTGAATCTGCCTCAGAAGCTGATTTAAGAGGTATGGTTGATATTTCGTCACAAAAAGTGGCTTGATAATCCATGGAATGTTCAAATCGCTGAGGATAAACTATTTCAACTAAAGTGTGCTATGCAAATTGGTTTTAATATTCCCGAAACTTTAGCAACTTCTGATCCTATTAGGATTAAGAATTTTTATGAGAAACACAATGGTAATGTTGTGGTTAAGGCCCTTAGCGCAAGCCCAATAGTTGATCATGTTTTATATACCAATAAATTAACTAATAAAGACATAGCGCAAATTGATTCAGTAAAAATGTCGCCTTCAATATTTCAAGTATATGTATCCAAAAAATATGAGTTAAGAATTACTGTAGTTGGCAATAAAATTTTTCCTGTCAAAATTTATTCTCAAGGAGATGAAGCAACTAGTTTAGATTGGAGAAGGAAACCAAAATTAAACGATTTTGATGTTAAAATGGAACAAACTACATTGCCTATAAAAATTGAACGATACATTCATTGTTATATGAAATTGATAAATCTTCGTTACGGCTGTATTGATATGATTGTTACAGAAAATGATGAATATGTTTTTTTAGAAATTAATCCAAACGGACAATGGTATTTTGTTCAATTACACACGGAAGCGCAAATTGCAAAGGCAATTTCAGAATTACTAACAAATTGAAAGAGGTCAGGGCTTAAGCTCTGACCTCTTTATTATGATAGTTTTTATTGTTATAATGATTAAAAATAAATTATTATAAAAAATAAGTTAGGATAAAAAGTATTATGAACAAAAAATTACAACAACAAATAATTCAAGCGAAAGATATTGACCAAAAAGCAAGGTTTAATTGCAAGCCAGGCAAATTAACTATGAAAAACTACATGGTT
Source organism: uncultured Candidatus Saccharibacteria bacterium (assembly GCA_964494655.1). GTDB lineage: Bacteria > Patescibacteriota > Minisyncoccia > Portnoybacterales > UBA2143 > JAHJQT01. The sequence goes on from CAZBRM010000001.1 coordinate 16,599, forward strand.
TATCTGGTTGATTTAGTTAATAACGATTTAATTAAACATGTTATTAAAAAACATGTTTATCCTACTCAAAAAATGATTAGTAAAAAAGGAATGCAGGCCTTTTGGCTTTTAGTCCAGCATCAAGATAACGATGTTGAGTTACAAAAACAATGTCTTAAACAATGTGATTTTGAACTAAAAAATAAGGCGTTTTTAATGGATAGGGTTTTAATAAATCAAGGTAAAAAGCAAATTTATGGAACACAATTTATCGGGGAGATAAGAGATAAGAAAAATGTTGATAAACGCAGGGCAAAAATGGGCTTAGAACCGTTGAGAGATTATTTAGCTCAAAGAAAAAAACAAAGTAAATAATAATTGACAATATAGACATTAAACAATCATCTTTATAAGTTTTATTATTTTAAATAATTTGTATTGCTTGAATAGTTTTAAATATGTCTCAAAAAATAAAACAATATCCTAGGTTAAGCGTTAAAGTAATTTTTCGCTTTGGCAACAAAGTTTTATATTATAAAACAACTAAAGGCGTTAGAGATGTGCCAGGCGGTCATATAGAATTTGGTGAAAACGTTTTGGATGCCTTAAAAAGAGAATTAAATGAAGAAATTGGTTTTAATCTTAATTTTGAACCAAAACTTATTTATAATTGGTCATATATTAAAAAAGAAAAATCAATTCATCGTGTTTATTTTGTTTATTTAATTGATTTATCTGAACCATTAGAATTTAAATCAAAAGAGTATCCTGACGAGATTGAATTTATCTGGTTAGATAAAGATAAAATAAAAGAGCAGAATTTTTTGCCGGATTTCGAAAAATCTTTATTAATAGCGGCAGAATATAAAAAATAGAGTATTAAATACTTTACAAACTATCGCCAGATCGGCGATTTTTTGGTAGAATAAAAATGGTTGAAGCGCACAAAGGCAGAATTTGGGTTGAGTCGGAAGGCAAAAACAAAGGCAGTACGTTCTATTTTGAATTGCCGATTAAGAAAAAAAGGGAAATTAGTTGATAAGTTTTAATAATATAGACGATGGTTAAAAAAAATAAAATTAAAAAAGAATCTCTTTATTTAAATAATAAAATTATTGCCGATGTATGCATATGATGAGATACATAGGTAACACTCTAAATATCAAGAAATATGACAAATTTATATAAAGATCGATAAAAAAATAAAGAAAGAAGGAAAAGATTAGCGAAAATATTATAATAATATCATTGGATATATTGCCCGTTAATTTATTGAACTCACGAGGCTGAATATTGACAAAAGTTTAGTTATTGGTTAAGCTTTTTTTTAGGAAGTGAGTGAATTTACTTTTGAGCTCTAAAGAATAAGGTGTCAAACTTATTAACAAATTTACTGTACATGAAAAAGTATATCTTAATTTCAAATTATATCGAAAGAGTTTTAGAAAAAGAAAAACAAAGATTTAAAGTTTTGGAATGGGTTTTTGTTCCTTGCTTGGATTACCCCTTAATTGCTCGAGTTATTTTAAATAAAAAAGGGGATGTGGATCAAATAGAGACAGAATGCCATAAATATTTAAATAATGGAATCATGGTTATAGTTAGGCCGGATATTGTATTATCGCAGAAAGAGTTAGATAAAGTTTTGAGCGAGCCCCAAAAGCCGATGAAATTACCAAGATATAAAATGCCAGCTAATATTCAAAAAATTTTGGAAGAGATTAAGTCAGAAGCAGTAAGTTGGTTGGTAAAAAACAAAGTGAATTATCTTTGTCTATATGAAATAATGTATGAAAAGAATGTCAGGCCGGCCTATTGTATTGTTGCTTCTGGTTGCGATATAGATAAAAATTCAAAATGGAAGGAAAAATATTTATTAAAATCAAGTCCGTTGGAATATTTGGTTGGTAATAGAGAAATAATTTTGGCGTCAGAATCAAATATGAATCATTTTTTGAATTTAATATATCTGACAGAATCAGCGCGTAAAAAAAACAGATCGGTTATTAGCTATTTAAAAACAAAATAAAAATAATTTCCGTAATAAGGAGGTGGGTTAAATGGAACAGCAGATTATTTACAAGATTAAGGGAGACGATGTTGCAATAATTTCTCCGTCTAATCATTTATGGTACTTTACAAATCAACAAGGACTAAGAGTGTATCAAAATAAGAAAGTTTCTTTTGACCAACTTTCTGAAAGAGAAAATTTATCCAAGGAAGATATAGCGACATTCATAAGAGAGGTTGATGATATATTATTTTCGGAATCAGAGTGGTCAGAAACAATGAAAGGAGGATCTATCCACTTAACCAATAGATGCAATCTATCTTGTGATTATTGTAGGTACGCTTGTAGCGAGGATACAAAAGGCACAGTTATTGCTGAGGATATTTGTTGGTATATTAAACAATTAGCGGAGGAAGGCGCGGAGGTATTGACCGTAACTGGTGGAGAACCTACCTTACGGTGGGATTTACTGAAGATTATTATTAAATTAGCTAGTCAATGCGGAATACATGTGAATATTCTTACTAATGGGAAAAATGGTTTTACATCTGATCAATTAAAGCTTTTATCTAATCATCAAGTATACGTTCAAGTTTCTATGGATTCTCTGGATAACAAAATTAATTTAGAGACAAGAAAAATTGAAAGTAAACCGATACAAAAAACGATTGAGGTGCTTGTTAATCATAACATCAAATGCAATGTAAGTATGGTGCTAAGCAGATTAAACTATACAGAAGTTGATTTAATGATAAATTGGTGTTTAAATAATAACGTGGGGTTGCATTTTGCTCTTTTAGAAAGAGGTGGTCGGGCATCTCAAAAGTGGAAGAAGTTATCATTATCGGATAAAGAATTAAAATCAGTTTTTGATAATGCTTTAAATATTTGGATAAACAAACAAGTGCCAGAAGGATTTTTTGCGGAATTCGAAATGATCAAGCAAAAAATTATATATCCGCATTTTATGAAAAGCTGTAATGCGGGAATAAATAATATTTGCTTGGCTCCGGAATCATTGATATACCCTTGCTCTAATTTTGTTGGTAATTCGACTATGATAATTGGTCGCGTCAACGAAACTATTACGAGCATTAAAAATAAATTTCAAAAAAAACATGCTTTTGATTATTTACAGATAGAGAAATGTAAAAATTGTGATTTTGGTTGGATTTGTTGTGGTGGTTGCAGAGATAGAATAATATTGTCGGGCGAGGGGGCCGATCCTTATTGTGAAGTGTTAAAATATATTCACGAAAAAATTTTCTGGAATACTCTGATTGAAATAGAAGGAGGTGACTAGCAATGAGAAGAGCACATTCCAAAAAAAGCAAGAAAACATCAAATACTTGTTTAAGTTGTCATTGCGGTGGGTTTATCCATTAATATGGCAATAAGTATTATTGTTTCTCTTGTCCCAAACATAGGTTGGTTTTAAAAAGCCAACCTATGTTATTTTTTAGATAAATATTGCCATAGATAATATTGGCATGTTTTTAGCTGTCCATTTTTGAAATATGCCTTGCATAGGTCTTGGAGCGAACAATATGTTCATTGTCAGCCGAGGCAGGCACTCTTCAATCATGTACAAAAGCGCATATTCAAACAATAGATCTTATTTAAAAATTTCAATTTAATTTAGATAGGGACGGACATAATGTTCGTCCCTATTATTATCTGTGTTATAATAAGAAATATGCAGGAATTTTTAATGGGCACAGATACATCAAGATTTAATAAAAGGATGATAAATTTTATAAAGTCTATTCAAGAAGAACTAGATGATTTTTATAATACAAATATTGAACAACCGTCCATTTTTTTTATTGATTCGCGTAAAGAAATAGATGAAATTTGGGGAAGAAAAACAGAAGAATGGTTTTCTGCTTGGGCTAAAGATGGCAATATTTATATCTTAAATCCAGAAATTTATACAGAAGAATCTAACCATAAAGATATCAAACATTTTTGGCAAAGCTTGAAGCATGAGTACTGCCATTTATATTACAGAAAAATTACTAAGACTGGTTATCCAAAATGGCTTAATGAGGGATTGGCTAATTATTTAGCTAATCAAAATAAGAAAAAGCCGTCAAAAAAAGAGGCCTTAAGAGTTTTTAATTATTATCAAAAAACCGACTGGCGTATTTATAATATTGGTTATTTTTGGACAAAGCTTTTAATAGAAAAATTTGGCAAGAAAAAATTGTTAACCTTAATTAATAATATTGATTCTCAGACTGCTGAAAAAGAATTTGCCAAAAAATTCTATCTGATTTATAAATTTCATTATTCCAAGGCAGATTTTGAGAAAATTTTATTATTTTAGATAATTTATATTGTTTGGATAGTTTTGCCTATCGCCAGATTGGCGATTTTTTGTTAGAATGAAAATATATAAAAATATATTTCTTAATAAGTTAATGGATCTATATAAAACACCAAAATACTACGAAATTGTTTTTAGTTTTAGAAACATATTTCATGAAGTTAATTTTTTTGAATCTGCAATAAAAAAGTTTTCTAAAACTAAGGTCAAAAAAGTTTTTGAACTTGCTTCTGGCAATAGCCCGTATTTAGAGGAATGGCATAAACGTAAATACAAGTATTATGGATTAGATTTAAATTCTGAAATGATTGATTTTGTTAATAAGAAAGCTAAAGAGAAGAATATAAAAGTTAATCTTTTTCAAGGAAATATGAATAATTTTTCTTTGAAGAATCTAAAAGTTGATTTGGCATATGTATTGCTTGGATCCCTTTATGCAAAATCCAACGAAGAGTTTTTCAAACATCTTGATTGTGTTTCTAGAGTATTAAAAAAAGGCGGCCTATATATCCTTGATGGAGTAGTTTGGTTTAATTTATTGAATAATAACAAACAGAGCTGGACAATCTCAAAAGATGGAATAAAGATAAAAACAATTTTTTATGCTGAAATAATTAATCCAATTAAACAAACCTTTAAAGAAAATATAGTATTAGATATAGATGATCATCAAACTAAAAAGAAAATCCATAGTAGTGAACTTCATAAATTTTTCTTTCCACAGGAATTTTTATCTTTAGTTAAATGTCATAACAAGTTTGAATTTATGGGTTGGTTTAATGATTTTAATATAAGCAACTCAGCGTCTTCCGAGGGGAGACAAGTAATTGTTTTAAGAAAAAAATAAAAATAAACAATAATTAATAAGGAGATAAAAATATGTCAAAAATATTCGTTACGCGAGAGATTCCAGAAATTGGAATTAATTTATTAAAAGAAAAAGACCATGAGGTTTCTATTGGTCCAGAAGATAAAATATCAAAAGAAGAATTATTAGAAGGTGTTAAGGGGGTTGACGCAATTCTTTCTGTTTTAACAGAAAAGATTGATGGAGAGGTTATGGATGCGGCTGGAGAGCAATTAAAAATTATTGCGAATTACGCTGTTGGTTATAATAATATTGATGTTGCTGAAGCAAAAAAAAGAAATATTATAGTAACCAATACGCCTGGTGTATTAACTGAAGCGGTGGCTGAACATACAATTGCTTTTCTTTTTGCAATTGCTGAAAGAATAGTTGAAGCAGATCGTTTTACACGAGCTGGCAAATATAAAGCATGGGGGCCAAAGATGCTTTTGGGAGCAGATATTCAAGGAAAAACATTGGGCATCATTGGATTAGGTCGAATTGGTTCAGCTGTCGCTCAAAGAATGCAAGATGGTTTTGATGTTAAGATTATTTATCATGATCTTAAGCGCAATGAAGAATTAGAAGAAAAATTTGGTATGGAGTACAGAGAATTAGATGACTTATTAAAAGAATCAGATTTTGTCAGTCTTCATACCGCTTTAACCGATGAAACGCGTCATTTAATCAATGCTGAAAAATTAGCATTAATGAAACCAAGCGCCTATTTAATCAATACTGCCCGCGGCCCAATTGTTGATGAAGCGGCTTTAGTTGAAGTTTTAAAGGAAAAGAAAATTGCTGGCGCTGCTTTAGATGTTTTTGAAAACGAACCAGAATTAGCGCCTGGTCTGGTTGATTTAGATAATGTTGTTTTAACGCCTCATATAGCCTCAGCAACAGAAGGAACTCGTAATAAGATGTCTGAGATAGCGGCTAATAATGTTATTGCTGTTTTAGACGGAAAGGAGCCGTTGAATCCAGTCAAGTAATTTATGGCTTTTTCTTATTTAGAAAAAAAAGCTTTTAAGAATGGATTTAAGATTATAGCTGGAGCTGACGAAGCTGGCCGAGGAAGTTTAGCGGGACCGGTTGCTGGAGCTGTGGTTGTAGCGAGAATTGAGGGCAGCCCCCAAACGTTGTTTCGAGGGCTGCCCTCTACTGCAATTAAAGACTCCAAACAGCTTTCTGCTAATCAGCGCGAAGAGATTTTTGAAAGAATGATACAAGAACCGAGAATTAAATGGAAAGTTAGTTTTATCTGGCCGAGTGTAATTGATAGAATTAATATTTTGCAGGCGACAAAACTGGCTTGGAAACGCTGCTTAAAAAAACTTGATTTCCAGCCAGATTTTTTATTTATAGACGGCAATCAAGGAATTGAGAAATTAAAAATAGAACAGCAAATAGTTATCAAAGGAGATCAAAAGATTTTTTTAGTATCTCTTGCTTCTATTATTGCTAAAGTAAGTCGAGATAAATTAATGGAGCGTCTTAGCATTAAGTATCCAGAGTATAATTTTAGCCAACATAAAGGATATGGAACAAAGCTTCATTTGAAAAATTTAAAGAAATTTGGTCCTTGCGCAATTCACAGAAAAAGTTTCAAGCCAGTAAAAACAGGGGTAGTGAAAATTTAAAAGCCTCTCGTCGTGTTTTTGCGGCAAAAGGCTTTAATATAAAATGATTGTGTTTTTAATGTTTTAAAGATTTTAATGCTTGTTGAACTCTCTCTTTGATTGAACCAGTTAGTGTGCGATATTGGATCTTTTGTTTTTTGAGAAAATTTTTGTATTGGCGATCTATTTCAATACGGAAATTTTCATCGTTACTTCTAATTCCATCAGACTCCATAGGAAATTCAATAGGGAGATAAAACACAATATCATAATGAGCATTGGCTAATACTTCTTTGCGGATTATTTGTTTAAGATCGTCGTCTTTTAACACCATTTCGCCATATACAAGATAATCGTAAAGACATTTATCGGCAATCCAGTCTTCAGCTGTTATTGTTTCTAATTCCCATTGTCTAGTAAGTAACCAAAGCTGAATTATTGATGGTGTATTTTCGTTTATTATAAATCCCTTAGGCACTGCTTCTTCTCTGACAATATCATAGATATAATTTAGTTTTAGTTTTTTTGCGAGAGCTTTAGCAAAACCTGTTTTGCCCACACCATGCGCTCCTGCTAACACAATTTTCATTTTTTATTCCTCCTTTTTATATTGTCTCTATATATTAGTTTTAGATGAATAAATAAAAAAAGTCAAGTTGTTATAAAAAAAGATTGCTTTATTTTCAAAAAAACAGTAAACTATAATTTATATATAAATAATATTTTAAATTTCAAAATAAAAATATGCAAAACAAAAAAACAATCATTTTAGGATTAATAGCAATTATACTCTTAGTTGGAGTAGTTTGGTACGCTAATAAAAATAAAGAAGAAATAACTAATCAAACAGCTTCTATTTTAGGAATTGATGGTGAAAATAAAAAAGTTACAGAATTAGATGGAGATTTTATTTTTGGAGATCCATTAGCTCCCGTTACTATTATAGAATATTCAAGTCATCTCTGTGGAGCCTGTTCTAATTTTCATAAGACGACTCTTCCTTTGATTGTTGAAAATTATGTTAAGACTGGAAAAGTTAGGATTATTCCTCGTCTTGTTTCTCATCCTGCCTTAAGCATTGCCGTGCTTTGCGCTCAAGAGCAAGGAGCTTTTTGGGAATTAAATAATTATATTTTTGAAAATATTGAAACAATTCAAGCAGTTGATGATATTACTAGTGCAGTAGGATTAGATCAAGAATCTTTTGATCAATGTTATTTAGAGAAATATGTAAATCAGGTTATGAAATGGCTTGACGAAGGAGAAAAGCCGAAGGATTGCGATACGAATTGGATTCCTTCTTGCCAGGTTATAAAATGGTTTGAACAGGCAGAAGAAGATGAAGCTGACAGCACGCCAACGTTTTTAATTAACGGACAAAAAATTGTCGGTAGCCAACCATATGCTATTTTTGAGGATGCTATTAAAAGTCAATTAAATAATTGATGGTTTTTTAACAATTAAATAAAGGAGGTGTTTTTAATGAGAATAAGCTTAGAAAATGAAATTCGCAGTATTGCGGAAGAAATGATAAAAAAACTTTCTCAAATAACGCTTTTTGATAAAAATAGGAAAGAAAGGTTTAAGAATATTCTTGCAGAACTTAAAGAGGACGGAGAAATAATTGACTTTGTGTCGGGACCAAGCGATAAAAGATTCAAAGATTTTGTCGTGATAGTAGAAAATAAGGGCAAATATGATACAGTGGGGATTGCTATAAAAGAGAGAGAAAACCAGATTGAGGGATACATGGAGAGACAAGAACAATTAAGAATTCAAATAAGTAAATATAGAAGATTCATGGAAAGATTTGTGTTTGCTGTTAATAAGAATAAAACAGATGAAAATTTAAAGAAACAATGGGCAAGAGCCCTGAAAAAATATCGGGAATCCTGATTCTGTCTGCATAAAAATTTATCGCAGAATCAGGATTTTTTATTTTCTAATTTTATGTTATTATTATTTTAATGAATTTAGTTATAGAAAAAAGACAAATAAAAAATTGGCTGGATGAACTAAAGAAAGAAAATATTGTAATTGATAGCAAGAAAAGCGTTTTACCAATTAAACAGCATTTTTTTCCGCCTAAAGAAAATCTTTTTATTTTTAATAAAAAAACAAAAAAATTAAAAAGTCCTGATTATAAAAAAGAAATTATTATTATTTGTCATTATTTAGGACAGTTGGAAGCAATGACTCAATTAGATGAAATAATGGAAAAGCCGAATCCAGATTTTTTTTATTGGCAAAGAAGGGAAAAATCAACTCTAATCGGTTTAATTGACGAATCTTTTGAAGTGGCGTCCGGAGGAGATCTTATTTTGGAAAAAATAAATTCTAAGCAATATAGAGTTTTAATTTTAACCGATAAAGGAAAAAAAATTATTAAAAACAAGTTTTTTAAGGAAGTAGATAAACCAGAAGTAAAGAATTATTTAGGAGAAGAAAATCCTTTTAAAGAAATGCTTTTAGATCCAGAGCTTTTAGCCAATGCGGTTAAATGGTCTAAAGACCATAAGATTTGGGATGAGTTAGCCGGAAAATGCTTAGGTTGCGGGATTTGCACTTATGTTTGCCCTCTTTGTCATTGTTTTTCAATTAATGATCGAGTTGCTTTAGATGATCGCGAATGCATTCGCTGCCGGCAGTGGGATGCCTGTACTTTGTCTGAATTTGCTAAAATTGCCGGAAATCATAATTTTCATAAAACAATCAAAGAAAGATATTATAATTGGTTTTATCATAAATTTGTTAGAGCGTATCAGGAATATGGAAAAGCGCAGTGTGTCGCTTGCGGCAATTGCAAAAGAAATTGCCCTGCTGGAATAAATATCGGAGATGTTTTAAAAGAAATAGTTGAGGATTATAAAAAGTATGGAAAACTTATATAAGCCGTTTAAAGTTAAAATAGCTAAAATAGAAAAACATTCTAGTGATGTTAAGCTTTTTCGCCTTGAAAAAGATGATTTATTTAAAAAAAATAAAAACAAATTAGTTTTTGAACCAGGCCAGTTTATTTTAGTTAGTCATTTTGGATACGGAGAAGCGCCTTTTGGAATTGCTTCTTCGCCTTATCAAGATTCATATATTAATATAGTCGTTAGGCGAGTTGGGACATTAACTAAGGCCTTGCATAAATTGAAGTCAGGTAATGAAATTTTTATGCGTGGACCTTATGGAAACGGCTTCCCTTTAGATTTTATGTCTGGTAAAGATGTTGTGATGGTTACTGGAGGGTGCGGGATTCCTCCGATTGCAGCTTTAATAGAATATATTGTTTCTAATAAAGATAAGTTTGGAAGAGTATATTTAATTTATGGAGCTAAGACCCCAGATGATTTATTAATGAGAGATAATTTAAAAAGATGGGGGAAAGATATAAAAATCTTATTAACCGTTGATAAGCCAGATAAAAATTGGAAAGGATACAAAGGAATGGTTTCAGAATTAATTGATGAAATAAAAATTGACGCAAAAGATGCAGTAGCCGCTATGTGCGGACCTGGTCCGATGATGGATGCTTTAGAAAAGATTTTAAGGCCATTGGGAATTTCTGATCGTAGGATTTTTGTTAATATAGAAAGAAAAATGCAATGTGGCATAGGTAAATGTCAACATTGTGTTACTGGAGATAAGTATGTTTGTAAAGATGGTCCAGTATTTAATTTTGATGAAATAGATAAAAACTGGGACTAATTAAACTGAGGGCAGTCCCTCAAATAGTAATTTGGGGGCTGCCCTCAATAAATAGAAAATATGAAGCCGAAAATATCAATTTATGACTTTACTGATTGTGAAGGATGTCAAGTTAAGCTCATTGAATTAAAAGAGAAGCTTTTAATTTTGGAAAAAAGAATTGACATTGTTAATTGGCGGCTGGGACAGGAAAACAATAAACCAGGTCCTTTTGATATTTCTCTAATTGAAGGAACTCCTATTACTCAATATGAAATAGATTTACTTAAGAAATTGAGGAAAGAATCAAAGATTTTAATTGGATTAGGCAGTTGCGCTACATTAGGTGGAATCCCAGGAATTATAGATAAATCGCAAAGAAAAAAATGGTATAAAAAGATTTATGGTGATGATTATAAGCCAAGAGGTATTGATGCTTTACCTTTATCTGTTTATGTTAAAGTTGATTTTTTAATTCATGGATGTCCTATTGATGAGAATGAATTGGTTCGGATTATGGAGGATTTATTAGCTGGAAAAGAACCGAAACACCGTAATTATTCTGTTTGTTTTGAATGCAAACAGGCAAATAATGAATGTCGTTTGTTAAATGGCAAGCCATGTCTTGGTCCGATCATCCAAGGAGGCTGTAATGCAATCTGTATTAGTGGCGGTTCTCCTTGTTATGGATGCTTTGGATTTCGCGAAGAACCAGAAAAGAAAAATTTAATTAAAGTTTTAGAAAAAATTACAGATAAAAAAGAAATTGAAAGATATTTTTCAATGTTTTTAAACAAAGTTAAAAAAGAATAGTATGAACCAAACAGAATTTTTTAAAACTTCATATTTTAAAACAAGATTATGAATGATTTTATTGCAAAAATTGAAGGACATGGAAATTTAACTATTGATTGGAAAAAGAATCAGGTTAAGCTTAATATTCATGAAGGAGAACGGCTTTTTGAAGGATTGCTAGTCGGTAGAGCTGCTGAAGAAATGCATTGGATCACATCCCGTATTTGCGGAATTTGTCCAATCGCCCATAATTTAGCTTCTTTAGCTGCCATAGAGAATGCATTAGGAATTGAAGTAAATTCAACAACTGTTTTATTGCGTGACTTGATGCAATGCGGACAAATGATTCAAAGCCATGCCTTGCATCTTTTCTTTTTATCTTTGCCTGATTACTTAGGAATTGACAGGGGCACTGAATTAGCTCAGAAAAATCCAGAAGCATTTAAAAGCGCTTTAGCTTTAAAAGAGATCTCTGATAAAGTTGCCGAAATAATAGCTGGGCGATCTGTTCATCCAACAAGAACAACAATAGGTGGATTTCATAAAATTCCAACTAAAAGCGTTTTGGAAAAATTATTAAACAAACTGAAAAAAACAGAAAAAGATGCTAAAAATACTCTTGAATTGGTTTCTAAAATTAATTTTCCTAAATTAAAGGTTGAATTGCAATTAGCAGCGCAGGATAATGGTAAAATTATAGCTGTCTCTTCAAATAATATTAAAGGCAGAAAAGAATCGTCTATTGGTAGTTATAAGGAGACGATTGAAGAAGAAGTTAGGGATTATTCTACAGCCAAATTTGGGAAATATAGGGGAGAAGAAATGTTTGTTGGTTCTTTAGCGCGATTGGCAATTTATGGAAATTATGATAAAAAATATAAAATAGATTTTGAAAATCCTTTTTATAATAATCTTGCGCAAGCAATTGAAATTTTAATCTATCATCAGAAAGCGCAGGAAATAATTAAAAAATTATTGGACAACAAAATAAGCAAAGAAATAATCAAACCAAGTAGAAATCCTTCTCTTAAGGGGATTGGTGCAACGGAAGCTCCGCGCGGAGGACTTTATCATGAAATTTGTCTAGATAAAAATAATATTATAACTTATGCTAATATTATCACTCCAACAGTCCAGAATTTGACTTCAATTGAAAAAAGTTCACAGGTATTATTGGAACAAACAAAAAACTGCTCCAAAAAAGAATTGGAACAATTACTAGTTATGTTGGTACGCGCTTATGATCCGTGTATTACTTGCTCAGTTCATTGATGATTTTTAGGATTTTTTTAGCTTCAGTTTTAGGAACTTTGTTAATTGCGAGATGATCATGAATTAAAAGATAGTCACCAATTTTAACATTTTTAAGTAAGCTTAAATTAGCTTCATGATAATGATCTCCGGATTTGACGGTTGCGTATTCTTTTTCTATTTTAATAACTTTACTTGGAGTTGCTAAACACATATAAAATAATTATACTACAATTATGAATAAAAACAAAGGAATGTTATTGATTTTAGGCACTGCTTTTATTTCCGGAGCAGTTATCTTCATTAGTAAATTTGGCGTTAGTATTATTAATCCGTATATTTTTACTGGTTTAAAAAATATTATTGTTGCGATACTAGTTATTAGCTGGCTTTTAATGTTTAAGGATTGGAAAATTTTAAAGTGTCTGAAAAAAATTCAATGGATAATTCTTTTGGGGATTGGTTTGATTGGTGGTTCAATTCCTTTTCTTTTATATTTTAAAGGCCTTTCGATGACCACGCCAATACAAGCTGCTTTTATTCATAAAACAATGTTTATCTATGTAGCTGTTTTAGCAATTGTTTTTTTGAAAGAGAAGATAAATAGAGAATTTCTAATTGGCGGATTAGTGCTTCTTATAGGCAATATCCTCTTATTAAGAATAATTCCTTATCAGTTTGGTTGGGGAGATTTTCTTATTCTTTTAGCCACATTATTTTGGGCTGGCGAAAATATTTTAAGTAAACACCTACTTAAAGAATTGCCTTCAAGAATAGTTATTTGCGGAAGAATGTTTTTTGGTTCCATCTTTATTTTCATTTTTTGGTTAATTACAGGTCAGGCTCATTTAGCTTTATCTTTAAATTTAGAACAGTTAGGTTGGGTAACAATAACTTCAGTTTTTCTTTTTGGTTATGTTGTAACTTGGTACACCGGTTTAAAATATGTTAAAGTTTCAGTGGCTGCCACTATCTTATTATTAGCTAGTCCTATTACAATTTTGCTTTCTTCGATTGTTTTAAATGAAGGTATATTATTAATTCAGTCAATTGGCATAGTTTTAATTGTTTTGTCTATATTCTTAATATATAGATCAAATATTCAAAGAGAAATTATTAAAAGTAATGTTTAATTCTCAAGGGGTTTTAAGATGCGCTCGCTATGCTTTTATGCCCAATAAGCTTGAATTTTGCGGTCCAGATAAGAATAAAGATATTTTACATTATTGTCATACAGAAGAAATTGATGATGGCCTAAATTTAATTTTAAAAGAATTTCAGGTTTTGTATCCATATTTAAAATTTATTGCTCATTTTAATCAAATTAAAGATCCTTTTGATGAGAGGGTTATTGAAGCTTATTGGATTGGCAATCAGCTTTTGGAAAATATTGATAAATCCAGATTATATAATCATTTGGCCGATGAACAGCAACTAAAAAAGAAATTAAATAAAAAACTTTTTAAAAAAGTTGTTAATAAAATTTCTTTAAATGCTAAACCACATCATAATTTTCATGTTTTAAACGTTTTAAAACGGACGGGCAATATTGATATGATGCATACTTTAAACAGCATGGATCTTTGCAAGATTAGCTGGGGAAGAATAAAAAAAGTTAATATAACAAATTTAGAAGTAGAATATAATCCGTTAGTGTTTGAAAATAATAAATTAAAACTAGGTTTATTAATTAATTATAAAGTTTTGTATCAAATAAATAATTCAGGATTTATAAAGAAACCACAAGTTAATCAATTGATTTCATTTCATTGGGGATTTGCCTGCGAGATTTTAAATAATCTTCAGGTAAATAATTTAAAAAAATATACTCAAGAAAGCATTCAATTGGCTAATCTTACTTAATTATTATGTACGATTTGATTATTATTGGCGGCGGACCAGCTGCAGTATCTGCTGGTATTTATGCCTCAAGAAAAAAATTAAAAACGCTTTTAATAAATAGAAATTGGGGAGGTCAGATGAGTTATGCTTCTTTGATTGAGAATTATCCTGGATTTGATTCAATCTTAGGTATGGATTTATCAAATAAGTTTGTTAGTCATCTGAAAAAAAATACTCTTGATATTAAAGAAGACCTTGATATTAAAGAAATTAAAATTGAAAAAAAAGGTAAGACAATCAAGGTCAGGAGTGAAAAAGGAGATTTTAAAGCAAAGGTGGTTATTATAGCAACTGGAAGAGTTCCTAAAAAACTAAATATATCTAATGAAGAAAAATTTATTGGAAAGGGAATTAGTTATTGCGCAACTTGCGATGCTCCTTTATTTCGAGATAAAGAAGTAGTTGTCGTTGGCGGATCTAATGCTGGGTTAGAGATAGCTCTAGAATTATCTACTTATGTTTCTAAGATATATATTTTAGTACGTGGTCCAAAATTAAAAGCTAATGAATATCTTCAAGAAAAAATTAAAAAGATTTCTAAAATTAAAGTTATAATTAACGCTTTAGTAAAAGAGTTTAAAGGAGATAAATTTATAGAAGGTCTTATTTATCAAGATAAAATTTCTAATAAAATGAAAGAAATAGATGTTCAAGGAATTTTTGTAGCTATTGGTTCAAGCGCTAATTTCTCTTTAGTAAAAAATGTGGTAAAATTAAATAGACAAGGTGAGATAAAAATAGATTCTAAAAATAGGACTTCCCAGCCAAATATTTTTGCGGCTGGGGATGTAACAGATATTTCTCATAAGCAGATTGTGATTGCAGCTGGCGAGGGGGCAAAAGCGGCATTAAATGCTTATGATTATATAAAAAAAATTAAAATAAGAAAGAAAACATTATGACAGAAGAAATAAAAATCCGTATTTTTAGTACTTCAAGTTGTCCTTATTGCGTTACGCTTAAGGAATATTTAAAAGAAAAAGGATTCAAATACGAAGATATTAATGTTGCCGAAAACAAAGAAGCAGCAAAAGAAATGATTGAAAAGTCAGGCCAGATGGGTGTGCCTGTTTCAGAGATAAATGGAGAAATTATTATAGGATTTGATAAAGTTAAAATAAATCAAATTTTAGGAATTAAGGAGTAAATTAAAAATAAAAAATTATGTCAATAAAAATAGCTATTAATGGCTTTGGCCGGATCGGTCGCGCTTCTTTCAAAAAAATATTAAATAATTCTGATGATATAAAAGTAGTGGCTATTAATGATTTAACTGACAATCAGACACTAGCTCATCTTTTGAAATATGATTCATCTTATGGAATATATAATAAGACAATTAAGTCAGATGATGAATTTTTAACAATAGATGGCAATAAAATAAAGTGCTTAACCGAAAAAGATCCGTTAAATCTTCCTTGGAAGGATTTGGAAATTGATGTTGTTCTTGAATGTACGGGGCACTTTACTGATTTTGAAGGAGCTAAAAAACATCTAGAAGCAGGAGCTAAAAAAGTAATAATTTCAGCTCCATCTAAAAGTCCCGAAATACCTCATTTCGTCCTAGGGGTTAATGAAGAAAAATATAATTCAGAAAAAGATAATATTGTTTCTATGTGTTCGTGCACAACTAATTGCCTTGCGCCGGTAGCTAAAATTATTCACGAAAATTTTGAAATAGAAAGCGGCTTAATGACAACCATACACAGCTATACTAATGACCAGCGTTTACTTGATGCTCCTCATCAAGATTTACGTCGCGCCCGTTCAGCAGGATTATCAATGATACCTACTACTACAGGAGCGGCTATTGCTGTAACTAAAGCTATTCCAGAGCTCAAAGGAAAAATACACGGATTAGCTATTAGAGTGCCTACTTCAATAGTTTCTTTAGTTGATTTTGTGGCTAAAGTTAAAAAAGAAACAACTGTAGAAGATATTAATTATATTTTTAAAAAAGCGTCTTCTCAGAAAAAATTAAACGGAATTTTAGGAATAGAAGATGCTTTATTAGTTTCTATTGATTACAAGGGGAATTCCTTTTCTTCTATTGTAGATATGGCTTCAACTATGGTTCAGGGAAAGAATTTAATTAAGGTTTTAGCTTGGTATGATAATGAATGGGCTTACGGTTGCCGTTTAGCTGAATTCGCTGAATTTATAGGAAAGAGAATATAATAAGACTATGATTTATTTAGGCGCTGATCATGCTGGATTTTATCTTAAAGAAGAACTCAAGAAATATCTTGAGAAATTAGGTTATGAATCTGATGATTTAGGCAATAAAAAGCTTGATCTTGAGGATGATTACCCTGATTTTGCCTTGAAACTAGCTGAAAAAGTAGTTGAAACTGATGGAAAAGGAATCTTAATTTGCGCTACTGGATTTGGCATGGCTATGGCAGCTAACAAAGTAAAGGGAATTAGGGCCGCTGTTTGCTGGGATGATTTTACCGCCTTGCAGTCGCGAGAGCATAATAATGCAAATGTGCTTTGTTTGGGAAGTAAAATAATAGATCTAGAAACTGCCAAGAAAATTGTCAGAATTTGGCTAGAAACAGATTTTAGTGATGATGAAAGGCATGTCAGGAGATTAGAAAAAATTAAGGAGATAAAATGATTCAAATTATTCCAGCTATTATTGCAAAAAATTTTCAGGAACTTAATGAAAAGATAAAAAAAATTGAACCTTATGTTGAGTGGGCGCAGCTTGATGTTATGGATGGAAAGTTTGTCAATAATAAAACGTGGAATAGCCCTTATAATTTAAAAGATTTAGAAACTAATCTAAATTTGGAAGTGCATCTTATGATTGATGATCCAGAAGAAGTTATTGATGATTGGATTAATTCAGGAGTTAAAAGAATTATTTTTCATTACGAAGCAACAGATAAGCATGAAGAGATATTAAGAAAAATTAAAGAAGCTAGACTGGAAACTGGTATTGCTTTAAATCCTGAAACTTCCATAAATATATTAGATGATTTTATTAACCAGCTTGATTTGATTTTAATAATGACAGTTAATCCTGGCTTTGGCGAACAGAGATTTTTAAATGAATCCGTGGATAAAATTAAGCAGTTACGGGAGAAATATAAAAGTGTTAACTTAGAAGTAGATGGTGGAATTAATTTGAAAACTGCGCCAGAAGTTATCAAGGCTGGCGTCAATATTTTAGCTGTTGGAAGCGCTATTTTTAAAAGCAATAATATTGAAGAAACAATAAGAGAATTAAAAAATATAAATATATGAATATAAAAGAATTAGAAAAAAAAGCCAATGAGATAAGGAAGGATGTCGTTAAAATGCTCTTAGAAGCGAAATCAGGGCATTCAGCTGGTTCTTTAGGTATGGCTGATGTTTTTACCGCCCTTTATTTCGGTGATATTATGAAGTATGATTCTAAAAAATTAGATTGGGAGGAAAGAGACAGAGTAGTTCTTTCTAACGCGCACATTTGTCCAGTTTGGTACGCAACAATGGCTCATGCTGGATATTTTTCAATTAAAGAGTTAAAAACATTAAGAAAGCTTGGCTCTAATCTACAAGGACATCCTGATCGTTTTAAACTTCCTGGTATTGAAACATCAGGCGGTTCTCTTGGACAAGGTTTGTCTATTGCTTGCGGAATGGCTTATTCTTTTAATAAACTGGATAAAAAAGATAATTGGGTTTGGGCCTTAACCAGCGATGGAGAACATGATGAAGGTCAAATGTGGGAAGCGGCAATGTTTGCCGGAAAAAACAAATTATTTAATATTACACAGATTATGGACCGTAATAATATCCAAATTGACGGATATACAGAAGATGTTATGCCCTTGGAACCATTAAGGGAAAAATATGAGGCGTTTAACTGGCATGTTTTGGATGTTGACGGACATAATATAGAAGAAATTATTGATGCCTGCAATAAGTCAAAAGCGATTTTTGAAAAACCAACTTTAATAATCGCTCATACTATTCCTGGCAAGGGAGTTGATTTTATAGAATGGGAATATTCTTGGCACGGTAAGGCGCCTTGCGCTGAAGAAGCTGAGAAAGCTCTTGATTGTTTAAGAACTTTAGATGGAAAAATTAAAAGTGAACATAAATAAAATTATGAATTTATCAAAAGATTTGTACAACAAAGAAAAATTAGAACAAAAGCCAACTCGGGATGGTTATGGTTATGGGTTAGTAGAACTAGGTAAAAAAAATGAAAATATAGTAGTTTTAGGAGCTGATTTAACTGGTTCAACGCGATGCGACTGGTTTAAGAAAGAATTTCCAGATAGATTTATCCAGGTAGGCATAGCTGAACAGAATATGATATGTGTTGCTGTAGGATTAGCTTTATCGGGAAAAGTTCCTTTCGCTTCTACTTATTCAGTTTTTTGTCCTGGACGCAACTGGGATCAAATTCGCATTAGCGTGGCTTATAATAAAGTTAATGTTAAATTTACTGGAGCTCACGCAGGAGTTTCTGTAGGCGCTGATGGAGCTACTCATCAAGGATTAGAAGATATTGCTATAACTCGTTGTTTGCCGAATATAACGGTTTTGGCGCCTTGCGATATGATTGAAACGCAAAAGGCCACAATTGCGGCTGGAGAGATGCAGGGGCCTGTTTATTTAAGGTTTGCAAGAGAAGCTACGCCTGTCTTTACTACTAATAAAACTCCTTTTGAAATTGGTAAGGCCAAAGTTTTTAGAGAAGGGAAAGATGCTTCAATAATCGCTTGTGGGCCAACAGTGCATGAGGCCTTGTTAGCCGCTAATGAATTAGAAAAAGAAGGAATTTCAGTTGAAGTAGTTAATAATCATACTATTAAGCCAATTGATGAGAAGACAATAATTGAAACAGCTAAAAAAACCGGCGCTGTTGTTACGGCTGAAGATCATCAGATAATGGGCGGTATGGGTTCTGCGGTGGCAGAGGTTTTAGGCAAAAACCAGCCAACTCCTATAGAAATGATTGGGGTTCAGGATAGGTTTGGTGAATCAGGCGAGACAGATGAATTAATGAAAGAATTTGGTTTAATAGCTGTTAATATAAAAGAGGCGGTTAAAAAAGTTATTAAGAGAAAATAAATGAAATATGATATTATAACTTTTGGTTCAGCTACTCAAGATATTTTTATGAGCAGTAAAAAATTGCAAGTAGTTGAAAGCGAAAAATTTATAACAAAAAAAGGGCTTTGTGTTCCTCTAGGCTCAAAAATGAAAGTTGATAATGTTAGTTTTGCTATGGGCGGCTGCGGAACTAACGCAGCTGTAACTTTTGCCCGTCAAGATTTGAAAACAGCTTATCTGGGCTTAATTGGAAAAGATTATCCAGGACAAATAATTAAAGACGAGCTTTTGTTTCATAGTGTTTCAACTGATTTATTAATTGAAACAGATAAATATCCAACTGCTCTTTCAGTGATTCTTTCTTTACCCGGAATAGGCCGAAGTATTTTAAAAAAATTAGGAGCTTGTCATGAAATGACTGAACAAGATATTCCATTTGATAAAATTAAGACAAAATGGATTTATGCTGGTTCTTTATCAGGTAATGCGTATAAATTTTTAGATTCTTTATTTGATTTTGCTGTTAAGAATAAAATAAAGATAGCTGCTAGTCCGGTTGGTCAAAGCCAATTAGGCGAGGGATTAGAAAGAACGCGTTCTTTATTAGACAAAATAGATGTATTGATTGTTAATCAAGAAGAAGCATCTCTTTTAACTCAAATAGATTTTAATAAAGAAGAAGAAATTTTTAAGAAATTAGATGAATTGGTTAAGGGAATTGCCGTAATGACTAAAGGGCCTGAAGGAGTAAGAGTTTCAGACGGAAAATATCACTATTCTGCTGGCATTCCTGAATCTGGTTTAGTTGACAGAACCGGAGCAGGTGACGCTTTTTCATCGGCTTTCTTGGCTGGTTATATTGAAAAAAATGATATTGTTTACGCAATCCAATTAGCTACTGCTAATGCTACGGCTGTCTTGCAAAAAATTGGAGCAATTAATGGATTATTAAAAAAAGGCGAATGGGGTCCTTGGGAAAAAGTCGAAATAAAAAAAGAAAAAATTAATTAATAAAATAAATATATGCCATTTAATGATCAAGAAGAACAATATTTTTTCCCCGATACACCCAAAATGGTTCAATGGGTTATAAAACATTCAGGTGGCCTTGTAAAGGATGAAAGACAAGCTAATTTTGTTCTTCTTGGAATTATCGCTTTAGCTATTATTATTTCACTTGTTTTAATATTTGGATCTGGAGGCACCTCATATGATGATCAATCTTATAATGAATCCATCTATGAAGAAGAATTGCTTAATGATTTTTGATAATTAAAAACTAATTTATAACATGAAAAAGCAAAATGGCTTTACTTTGATCGAACTTCTAGTTGTTATTTCTATCATCGGATTATTGTCTACGATTGTTTTAGTTAGTTTAAATGCGGCCAGGGAGAAAGCGAAATATGCTCGAGTTAGAGCGGATCTAAGTCATATTGTTAAAGCTATGAAGATGTATGAAATAGATGTTGGAGAACTACCTCCGCGCGGAGATTCTTGTCCAGCTTGTTGTTATCCAAATTGTCAGGGTTCTTGGGACACAGTAATAAATGCTTTACTCAATAATGATGGATCTGGCTGGTACGGACCATATTTAAATCGAGCAATTTCTCAAGATCCATGGCATAATCATTTTTATTATGACGATAATGCATGTAATTCAAATTGTGGTGATTCTAATGTTGGTTCAGCGGGTTCAGATGGGATAAGAAATAGTAGTGATGATGTTGTTTTTAGAGTGACTAATCGAGAAGAAGTTATTAATTGTTGTTATTAATATGAAAAAA
>CAZBRM010000001.1:37948-63236 GCA_964494655.1 uncultured Candidatus Saccharibacteria bacterium
AAGGGTTGTTGCTATTTTAGAATAACGGCGAGATTAGAACAAGGCGGTACTTTTCGGTTAGAGGGTTACTAAAAATATGAATTCGGAAGCAAAAAAATTAGCTGAATTATTAAGAACATCTGAAGATGTTGTTTTGGATTTGGAGAAAAAGATGGAAAAAATAAGTAAGAAAAAAAATGTTATTAGTAAGATTGTTCAGGATAATGATTTTAAAATTAGAAAAAAATTAATAAAATTAGGATTTGGCAAGAATAAAAAGCCTTTTAACGCTAAAGCAGAAAATGTTTATAAAGCATTGATTAAAAAAACTGAAAAAGATGATAAAATACTCCTTAAATATTTCTATAAACCTGATTTTTCTACAACAACCGGTTGCCGCAGTTTGATTAATACCGCAAAAGAATTAGCGGGTAGTCTTGTTGGATTTTATCTTAAGGAAAATAAGGCAAAAGAATTATTAAAATTAAATCCGCCTAAAAAGATTATGGCAAGTTTGGGTTATGGAGATGATGTTAATAAAATGCTTGAAAAAGAAAACCTTTTTGAAATATTTGCTGCGCTACGCTTTATTGAAGACGGTCAATGGCTGAATAATACTTTTTTTGAACCGTATAAAGATTTAAAGAAAGATGATTTTGAAGAAAGAGAAATTAAAGTAATGGCCTTGTCAGAAAAATGGGGAGGTATTGGCAGAGAGTTTTTAGGGGAAAAACTTCACCATATGAGTCACTTGAAAGAACTTGGTCTTGTTTTTATTATTCCAGTCAAAAAACAAGTAAAGGGAGAAATTTTATATCTTTTTTTTATGACTCTTCATTATATCTATGAAACAGATTGGCATGCAAGATTATTTAAGTCATATTCTAAAGATAAAAATTTTGCAGATAAAATGATAGGAGCTTTAAAAGTAGAAGTTACAAGTGATCCATTGCCTAATCATAATAAAATGAGCTGGCGAATTGTGCCTAAATATTTAGCTAAAAAAGATATTAATGATCCGCGTCTAGCCGAGCCTCATATTAGTCCAGAAGCGTGGCATTATACAAAAGCTGCTAAAGTTATTCAAAAATTTGCAAAACGTTTTGAAATTCCAGATCTTAATTTTTGGGATGAGCTAGATACAGCTGGAGAATATTTTTCTGCTAATCATTCAAAAAAGAAAGTTTTAATAAGTTTTGATTTATTTGATAATGGAATTTCACTTCTTCAACAAATGGGATTTGAATCAAAATATCTTTATCATCAGCAGGAGGCGTTATGGAACAAAGTTTTTATTGAATATCTAGGAGAAGAAATGCTGGATAAAGTAATGATGGAAAATTTAGACAAAGGATACATAACGCTGTAATTTATATATATGCTAGACATATTTAAAAAAGCACAAAAGAATAAATACGCTATAGGTGCTTTTAATGCTTCTAATTTAGAACAAGTCAAAGCGATTGTTCAAGCTGCTCAAAATCTTCAGAGTCCGATTATAATTTCCACTTCTGAAGGAGAAAGTAGTTTTTTAGGTAAAAAACAGATGAAGGCCTTAATAGACACTTATCGTCAAGAAACAGGATTGCCAATAATTTTGCATTTAGACCACGGCAAATCCTTTGAAATTATTAAAGAAGCAATTGAAGCGGGTTATGATTCTGTCCATTTTGACGGTTCTGAATTAAACTTTGAAGAAAATATTGAAATGACTAAAAAAATTGCTGACTTTGCCAGAAAAAGAGATATTAAAAATATTGAAGGGGAATTAGGATATTTAAGAGGAAAATCATCTATCCAGGAAAAAGTGGAGATCAAGCAGGAAGATTTAACTAATTCAAAGCAAGCGTTGGAATTTGTTGAAAAGACAGGGATAGACAGCTTAGCTGTTTCAATTGGTAATATTCATGGTATTTTTAAATCAAATAAAAATCCCCATTTATTTTTAGATAGGTTAGAGGAAATAAATAATGCAGTGGGAGATAAAGTTGGTTTGGTTCTTCATGGAGGTTCAGGCACGCCCGAAGATGATCTAAAAAAAGCAATTGAATTGGGTGTTGTTAAAGTTAATATTAATACAGAATTACGCTTGGCTTATTCAAAAACATTAAGAGAATTTATTCAAAATAATCCTAAAGAAACAACTCCCTATAAAATAATGCCGTCAGTTGTTGAGGCAATTCAAATGGTTGTTGAAGATAAAATAAGATTATTTAAAAGTAACAATAAAGCATGAAAATAAAAATAGATAAAGAAAAATGCATTGGTTGTGGTAGCTGCGAAGCTGTCTGTCCTGATTTTTTTAAAATGGATGATGAAAATAAGGCCTATTTTAAGGAAAATAAGGAAGGGGATAAAGATTGCATTAAAGAAGCAGTTGATATTTGTCCTATTCAGGCAATTGAAATTGAGGAGTAAATTAAATTAAAACTTCATATTCTAAAATTTATTCGTGCTTTAGCCCTAAAGGGCGCCTTCCACGCTCAAAAATTTCAGAATACTTGTTTTTTACATACTTGACCCAAAAGGTTTTTTTAGTTAGGATAGATGTATGTTAAAATTATTAGTTAAATTACGTCAGGAAACTGGTAGACACAATAAAATCATCCGGGAACAAAAATTAATTCCGGCTGTTTTATATGGTCATAAAGTTAAAAATTTGAATTTATCTGTTAAAGAGCGGGATTTTGAAAAAATATATAAACAGGCTGGTGAAAGCACTTTAATTAAGATTAATATAAAAACCGATAAAGACGAAAAAGAGAAAGAAAGAATAGTTTTGATTTATAACACAGAGAAAGATCCTGTGAGCGATAAAGTTATTCATATTGATTTTTATCAAGTTAAAATGGATCAAGAAATTTCAATAGAAATTCCGTTGGTGTTTATCAATAAATCAGATGCTGTTGAGACCGATAAAGGAGTTTTAATTAAAAATCTTCAGGTTGTTGAAGTAGAAGCGTTGCCTCAAGATTTACCTTCTGAAATTGAAGTTGATGTTTCCGTATTAAAAACATTTAATGATAATATTTATATTAAAGATTTAAAAATACCGGAGAAATCTAAAATAAAAAATAATCCAGAAGATTCAGTCGCTTCAGTAATTCCTCCAAGAACTAAGGCGGAATTAGAGAATTTAGAAGAAGCGCCTGTTGAAAAAACAGAGGAAATTGAAAAAGATGATAAAAAATCAGAAAAGGAAGAAGAAGAATCTTCTGAATCAGTTAAAGATGTTCAAAAAGAAAAACCTGCTAAAGAAGAATCTGCTTCTAGTAGGAAGTAAAATGAGTAAATCATTAAAAATTATTAATTATTTAGCAATAATTTTTGTATTGTTTTTTTTAATTTGTCCATTAGTTTTATTTGCATCTGATACTGAAGAAATGAAGCGTGATCTAGAAAATCAGATAAGGCAAAAACAAGAACAAATAAATGAGCATCAAGAGAAGATCCAGGAAACTCAAGGTAAAGCAAAGACGCTTAATAATGAAATAAGTATTCTTGAAGGACAAATTAATAAAATTCGTTTAGAAATAAGTCAGGTAGATTTAACAATTCAAAAAAGTACTTTAAATATTCAAGAAATAGATGAACAGATTAGCATTTTAGAACAAAGCGTAGATGAAAAAAAAGAACTTTTAGCAGAATATATTAGAACATTTGCGCGTTATGATCAAGAAACGCTTTTAGAAGTTATTTTAAAAAATGAAAAATTCTCTGATTTTTTTGATGAAATTAAAGCTTTGGAAACTATTCAGGAAAAAATACAAAGTATTTTAGGAGCAATAGGGCAGTTAAAAGAGAATTTAGTAGAAGATAAGGGAAAGATAGAAGCTGAACGTGAAGAGCAAAATATGTTGAAATCGCTTCAAATGGTTCAAAAGCGTTCTGTTGAGGGCAAGCAAAATCAAAAAGAAAATCTTTTAAGCACAACAAAAGGAGAAGAGCGTCTTTATCAGCAGATGATTCAGGGAGCTGAAAAAGATATTGCTTATATAAAAGAACAGCTTTCTTTGCTCGAGAGGTATAATATAACGATAAACGAAGCAGTCCAGTATGCTGTTTTTGCTTCTTCTAAAACTGGTATTAGACCAGCTTTTCTTTTAGGTGTTTTGGAAGCAGAGTCGCGTTTAGGTCTTAATGTTGGAACAGGCAATTGGAAAGAGGATATGTATCAGTGTTATCGCAAGCTTGGTTATATTACGCGCGCTGAAAAAGAAAAAAAGGCATTTTTACAAATTTGCGAAAGTTTGGGCATTAATCCTGATACTCAGCCGGTTTCAGCAGAACCGTGGTATGGCTGTGGAGGCGCTATGGGAGTAGGTCAATTTATGCCAACGACATGGCTTGCTTATGTAGATCAGGTTGTTAGTTTAACAGGAAATAATCCGCCAAATCCATGGAATCATAAAGACGCTTTTATGGCATCTGCAATTAAATTATCCCAAGGAGGAGCAGATCAAAGAACTGAACTAGGAGAAAGAACAGCTTATGCAAAATACTTAGGAGGCAGTTATTACAAGAACTGGATGTATAATAAAGTGACTGATTACGTTATTAATTTAGCTAATAATTTTCAAAAGCAATATTTTGATTAAGAATTAAATTGATTAGTGCCTTTTAAGAAATTTGACTAGGCTATGTCTGTTCATCTTTCTAAGGCATGTTTTTTTTAAAATCATTGACAAATTTATTTCTATATGCTATGCTTATAGCAAGATGGTGAATTGGATTAGGTCTTTAAATCATCGACGGATATATACCTCGCATACGTGCTCGGAATATTCGGCACGATAGCGTGGTTATCCTGGAAGGATTGGCCGTCTCTGGCGAGGAAATCTCTCCTGATGAAATTCTCAGCCATAGCTTATAGCTTTTGCACGTTAATGTGTATAATAAAGCGCTCCGGCCCTCCTGTAAATTGCGTCGAAAAAAAAGAAAAGGCCTCCAATTCACTATCCTTTTCTTTTATTAGTAAATAGTAGTGTGAGAATCCCGACCTTTTAGGATTCCATAATCCCTCCTTAATGGAATGGGCTTTATGCCCAGAGGATTCTCACTCTACTGTCTACTATTACAAAAGCCCCCTTGGGGGGCTTTTGTAATTTAACAAAGAACTATATTATTTATCTATTATTTTTACCAAGCAACTAAAGCGCTATATTTTTCAAGATTTTTTAATTGTTCTGGGGTTAATTCTATAGATGCGTCAATTGCCTGTTTAATTAAATCTTCAGAAAAACTTATTTCTTCTCCAACTTCTAGCGGTCTTGAACCAATATTATCTTTTAGATAATCTTCAATATATATTTTATGTTCATTAGTTAATTCTCGAGGATTGTCCTGAAGATAATTTTTTAATACGCGGCGTGACAAATGCGTTACACCGTCTCCTTTTATCGCTGTTTCAACGATAATTCCGTTTTCTTTTTTGGTTTCTGGAACAATTTCTTCGTCATCTGTTTTTATTTCTTCTTGAGCAATAATTCCATCTTGTTCAGTCATATTTCCTTGTATATTTGCCGTATTTTCTTCCAACAAAGAAGTTACTTCATCTCCTTTTTGGTTAGCGTATAAATAAATACCTCCAGCTAAAATCAATAAAGCAATAATAGGTAATATCACAGAACTTCCATATTTACTAATCCAGTTTTTAGATTTATTGTTTTCTTTCATTCCGAATTGTGGACCGCTGGTGAGAAAGGAAGATTCGTTTGTTTTTATGCCTGGATTTTCCAGGCTTTGTTTTAAAAGATCTGATTTGACTGTCTTGTCTTGATTTTCCATTATTATGTTTTTACAGGATCTTTTTAATTTATTATTCGACCTTTGCCTCCGTTCCTTAATCCTATACTTTAATTATTACTGACAAAACCATTGGTCGTCTTTGCGTTTTATTATATAGGAACTGTCCGATTTTGTCACGTATATTATCTTTTACGTACTTCCAATTTGTTGTCTGGCCTGGCGATGATTTTTTTTCAACTATTTCTTTTACTTTTCTGCGCGTTTGGTTAAGTAATTCTTTTGATTCTCTTAAATAAACGAATCCGCGCGAGATAATATCTGATTCTCCGCGCACTTTTCCTGTCCTGCTGTCAACGGAAATAATAATAATAAACATTCCATCTTTAGCCAATTCTTGTCTGTCGCGTAGAACTATTTGTCCAACATCTCCAACCCCAAGCCCATCAACCATAACATAGTTTGACGGTACTTGTTCTTTGCTTAATTTGATTGATTTTTCGTTTAATAATACAACACTTCCATTACTTGCTACTATAATATTTTTTGGGGGGATACCTACGCTTTCAGCAATTTCTCCGTGCAATTTTAACATATAATAGTTGCCGTGTATAGGAAAGAAAAATTTTGGCTTAATTAAGTTGATCATCATTTTAAGATCTTCTATTTGAGCGTGTCCTCCAGCATGAATATCCATCATCTGATAATGATAAACACGAGCGCCTTGTTTCCAAAGAATATCTTTTAGGGCCTGGACTGACCTTTCATTACCCGGAACAGATGAAGAGGAAAAAATAACGGCGTCACCATTCTGTGTTCTAATATAGCGATGTTCTTGATTGACAATACGCATTAAAACGGCATTACTTTCTCCTTGGCTTCCAGTGCATAAAATAACTACTTTATCATCAGGGTAGTCTTTAATAGCACTTATTTTATTAAGCGTGCCAGGATTAGCCTTGATATATTTTAACTTTTTGGCTAATTCAACATTGCTTTTCATGCTATAACCATCAACTAATACCTTACGGTCATATTTTTCAGCTAAATTGATTACTTCCTGAATTCGGCTGATTAAAGATGCAAAAGTAGCGACAATAATTCTTCCTTTTGCTTCTCTGAAAATTATTTCCAGATTATCCTGAATGTCTTTTTCAGAGATAGAATGACCTGGTTTTTCAGCGCCAGTGCTGTCTGACATTAAAACTAAAACGCCTTTGTTCGCTACTTCTGTAATTCTGGAAATATCAGCTGGTTCATCTCCAATAGGACTGTGGTCAAATTTAAAATCTCCTGTATGAACAATTCTGCCTACAGGCGTGTCAATAACCAGTCCTAATCCATCAGGAATATTATGGTTAACATGAAAAAATTCAATATTAAAACATCCTAATTTAATCTTATCTGTTTTTTTGATTTGATGAATATTCAATTTAGGCGCTCCAGGAAAATCAATCTGCCTTTTCATAATAATTCCTGCAGTTAATGGAGCTGTATAAATAGGCGGATTACCTAATCGTCTCATAGAATGCGGGATAGCGCCTATGTGATCCATATGGCCGTGAGTAATTATTACACCTTTAATCATATCTATCTTATCTTTGAGATAGGCAGTGTTAGGGATAATATAATCAATGCCTGGCATATCCTCTTCAGGAAATTGCAGACCGAGATCGATAATGATTGAATCATTGCCATATTCAAGAACCATCATATTACGGCCGATTCCTTCTAATCCGCCTAATGGAATGATTCTTAAGTTTTGTGTTGTTCTGCTAGAAGCAGGTTTTTGTGTTTTTGTTATCATATTTATTTTATTATTCTCTTTATTATTTTTAATAAATTTAAAATTTCATTAATAAATTAATAATTTTATAATAGAGAACAGAATTTATTTTTTTAAAAATTAAATCATTAAAAATTGATTTAAAATTTAAAATTTAAAATTAAAAATTGTTTTCTGTGGGCGAGGCGGGAGTTGAACCCGCAAGGAGTTGCCTCCACTAGCTCCTGAAGCTAGCGTGTCTGCCAGTTCCACCACTCGCCCTTGACTATTTCTAAGTCGCGCTTTTTATTTTTCCCATTCGTAATCTTGGGGATTTTTAAGAAAATCCAATTTATTAAGATCTTCAATTAAGTCATACATTTCTTTATTCTTATCAATGCCGAACTTTTCAAGCCATAAATTTGGCTCCAAAAATTTCAACTCAGGAATATAGTCATAATTTTCATTTTTGACCCATTCAATTCCTCCCAAATTATTATCAATCGCATAATAGCTAAATCCCTGCTTATCTTGAAATGACTTGTAAATATTGGAAGAAAAATCATTGCAAATCCAATTAGCTGTTTTAAGCTTTTTGTTAGATGCGTTTATTATAATATGCTCATAATTTGGAGGAACAATTATTTTGTCGTTTTTATTCGCTTTAACAGCATAAACGTCTTTAATACTGTTTTCTTTTGAATCTTGCATAAAAAAGATTGCTTTTCCTTCTAAGACCTCATAAATTTCTGGATAAGTTATATTAGTATCTGGAACTATTGGATGATCATGCCCAGCCGTCTTATTATATTCTTTACCCAGCATAACAGGGTTTATGACTGTAATATCATATCTTAATTTATATTTTTTTATTTTCTCTTTATCTTGTTCATTCTCAGCCAAATCGCGATACATATAATAAAGCTCTGAATCGGGAGCTGTTTTAGCAAATTTTTTGTCAAAAAGAACTTCTTTTATTTCACTTAAATGCCTAATTTTTGGCTGAATATTATTTATTTCCATATTCTATTTGTTTTAATAAACCAGTTTTCTATCTGCGAGAATCTATATGATGGCTGAGAAAATTTTTCTATAAAAATTCCTTTTACTTTTTTATTAACAGGATAAATATATGTTGGACTATAAAGAAATACTGCTGGCGCGTCTTCAATTAATAATTTTTGGAATTCTGTGTATTTTTCCTTTCTGCTTTCATAGTCAACTGACTGTCTTGCTTCTTCTAATAGTTTATCTATTTTGTCATTTGTATATACAGATAAGTTCAAACCAGGGTCTTTTCTCTGTGATGAATGCCAAAAAGCGAAAGGATCTGGATCAGCATTAAGAACTTCTCCAAAAAGCAAGGCTTCATATTCGCGGGTTTTAATATAATCTTGCTGGACAGTTCCTGCATCAAGTATTTCTAGATTTATTTTAACTCCGGCTTTTGCCCATTGTTCTTTTAATAATTCAGCTGTTTGTTTTAATTCGGGCCAGTCAGTTGTAATTAAACTGATTTCAAGCTTTACTTCTTGATCATCAATGGTTTTTTCTCTGATGCCGTCATTATCTGAGTCTTTCCATTCATTTTCTTCAAGTATGTTTTGCGCGTGTTCAAGCGCGAATTCATAAATATTTGTTTCAGAAGTATATCCAAACCATCCTGGCATCATAGGTGAATCAACTCGAATTCCTTTATCAGATAGGATTTTACTGATTATTTCTTTTTTGTCAGTTGCATAAGAAAGGGCTAGTCGTACTGTCTTATCTGCTAATGATTTGCTTTTTGTTTGATTAAAAAAAACAGCGTAATAAGCAGGTAGATTGATTTCGTAAATATTAAGATTATTAACAATATTTAATTGATTAATTCCAGAAACGAAACTTAATCCATCTATCTGTCTTCTTTTGTATGCGTCAATTAATTCTGTTTGGCTATTAAAAAATTTTAAAATAACGTTTTCAATAAAAGGACCCTTAGGGCTTCCTTCAAATTGTAAATAAAAATTTTCGTTGCGAATTAATTCTATTGATTCAATTTCTCCATCATCATTTTTATTTATTTTCTCAAATCTATATGGACCTGATCCGACTGGCTGGATATTATATTGAGCTAAGGCAAAATTTTGAGCTGAAATTCCTGCCCAGAGATGCTTAGGCATAATTCCAACTGTTAAATTATGCAGAAAAGGAGAATAGATATTATTTAATTTAAAATTCATTGCAAAATCATTGATTTTTTCCATTTCAACGCCTTGCCAATTGTTTTTTAGCGGACTTTTGTATTCCGGATCCTGTATTGTCTTGATAGTATATATAATATCATCAACTGTTAATTGCTCATTATTATGCCATTTAACATTTTCTTTTATTTTTATTTCATAAGATAATCCATCTTCGCTGATATTGTATGATTCAACTAAATCAGGAATAAGATTCCCTTGTCCGTCATATTTAAACAAGCTTGAATAAATAATTTGCGTTAAATCTCTGTCAGCGTCGTTTGTCTGAGCGAGAATAGGGTTGATAAAACGTGGCTGGCCAAGAATGCCTTCTGTATAGCTTCCTCCTATTTTTGGCTCAATGTATGTTTTATTTAAATAAAAATTAAAAAGTAGAATTATAACGGAAGCGAGTATTAGAAAAATAAGGCCGCGGGTTATCCAGCGCTCTTTTGAAGGTAAAATTTTGGGCAGACGAGCCCATTGTTTCAATGAAATTTTTTTAATTTGTTTAAAATGCGATTTGTCTGAGATTTTCATAAATAAAATTGTACTGGGAATAAATCAACAACTCCGCATGAAGATGCGAAACTTTTATATTAATTTATTCCGCCCGGCGGGATTTATTTAAAATAATTAGATCAAAAGATTTAAAAATGAAGATATTAAAAACAAACTGGCTAAAATAATACTAGAAGCAAAGAGAATTTTTTCAAACCCTCTTTTTTTATAATAACTAGATCCTCCGCCTCCCAAAATACCCATGCCGCCAGATCCTCTCTGTTGGAGAAGGATAGTTATAATTAATCCTATAGAAATAATAATTTGAGAAGTAGTTAAAATAGTCTGCATAATTAATTATTTATCTTTTTTCTTTTTCTAGTTCCAAAAACTATATTAACCATACTTATAATCAAAACTCCCCAGAAATAATTCCAGAATCCTGTAATGGTTAAATCAGATATTAAATATTCTAAAATCCATAACAAAATTATATTGATTATAATAATAAACAATCCTAAGCTAAAAATAATTAGAGGCGCGGATATAAGACGTAAAATAGGTCTGATAAAAACATTAATTAAGCCTAACACTAAACCAGCTATAATTAATATTAAAAGATCGCCTTTAAAAATAAAGCCTGGCACTAAGTAATCAGCTAAAAAAATAGCCAGAGCATTAACTAGTATTTGAGCAATAAATCTCATGTATTTAACTTTTATAGTTTATCATAGTTGTAATTTCAAGTCAAGAAAAAGCTTGACATCTTCACTATAATTATATTATAATTTATTTTTATTAGGGGATGATTTCAATCAAGGAGGAAAATATGCGGAAAATTAATCCAGGCATGCAATTATGGTGGAATCAGAAATTTGCAGTTGTTGATTTTTTTAAGAAAAAATATGGAGAACCGGTGGAATGTCTAAAAATTGAAAAGAGTCCTAATTGGGGAAGTCTTTCTCCTAATCGACTTATTACAATATGCACTTCATCCGGTAAGATAAAAAAGAGATTTTCAGAAGCATATTTCAAAACATCTCCTGATTAGTTCTTTCGAGTCATGAATGACAAGCCGTGCCAGATCAGATTTCTTTTCAAGGCACGGCTTTATTTTTTCTTCTTAATAATCCCTTGCAATCCAAAAACGCTTTTGCCGGAAACTTTCATTTTCGGCTTTTTCTTTTTCTCTCGTCGTTTTGCCTTCTTTTTTATTCTTTCCTCAATTTGTTCCAAATCATTTTTCATATTTTAATTATAACATAAATTCATAAAAATTCTAAGAAATCCAGACCATGCCTCGAAGAACTCTTGACAAACATTATTAACCTGTGCTATCTTAAAAATATTAAGCCCTTTCTCTATATCTTCATTTTTTCTTATTTTCTCCTCCTAAAAAAACAAAAAAAAGAAAAACAGAAAAAAGAAAGGGCTTTTTTCTTTAATAA
Source organism: uncultured Candidatus Saccharibacteria bacterium (assembly GCA_964494655.1). Classification (GTDB taxonomy): domain Bacteria; phylum Patescibacteriota; class Minisyncoccia; order Portnoybacterales; family UBA2143; genus JAHJQT01. The sequence continues at coordinate 49,609 of CAZBRM010000001.1, forward strand.
ATAAATAAGAATCTTTAAATAGAGGAGGTCATAAAAATGGATTTAGAAGAGTGGCGGGAAAGAGATTTTGAAAGAGATGGGCTTATAGCAAGACAGATAGAAAAAGCCTATAAAGAAATGTCAGACATTGAAGACGATTCTTTTACTCTGGGTCTGGCGGAAGTTTTAGTTCGGTATCTTAAGGAAAAAAAGGAGGGAATTGAAGACTTTGTAGTAACAGAAGACGGGCCTGCTGGTTTGTTCTTTATTGATTTTTTCTGTGATGTAATTCTTTTTTCTAAAAACATGATAGAAAAAAACGCAATAGTGGCTAGGTTTTTAAGTAAAATAATTATACCTAGCTTAAGTTCATTTCATGATGAATTAAACAAAGAAGAGGGAATAGAGTCTCTCCCTTAAAAAGATTTTGATTAAATTAATTCTATAGCCGTCTAAAGGTCTTTCAGATCAAAGGCGGCTTTTTTATTGATAAAATCTTTATTTTCTGCGATAATCAAAATATGAATATAGAATTTGATTATAAGAAATATATAAAATACTTTTATTCGTTAAAGCGGTTTATTATAATTTCTTCTGCGCTATTTCTTTTTGCTGTAATATACGGCTATTTTAGCGCTAAAATCTCGCCAGAAGATGCAAAAACAGCTTTGCTGGAATTTGAAAAAATGTTTGAGTTGATTGCAGAATCAGGACCTTTCATGCAATTTATATTTATCTTCCTGAATAATGCGCTTGCCTTATTTTTATCTATTATTTTAGGAATTATTTTTGGCATCTTTCCTTTGATATCAGTATTCTCTAATGGGACAATGATTGGTATTTTTGCTTTTTTGTGGAATCAGGATTTTGCTTTATCAGAGTTTTTAATGAGTATTGTCCCTCATGGAATAATTGAAATTCCTCTTTTAATTATTGGTTCTGCTATTGGTTTAAAAATAGGTAAGGCGACTATAGATAAAGTTTTTAAGAAAAAAGGCAAGATAAAGCCAGAAATTAAGATTGGCCTTGATTTTTTTGTTAAAATAATGCTTATTCTAACTCTTATTGCCGCCGCTATAGAAATATTTATAACTCCATTATTTTTCTAAGATGCAATACGCTTATTTAATAGGTTGTTTAATTTTTTTAGTTGTTTGGCTTCTTTTTTTTATATTAAGAAAAGATTTAAGAAAAGAAATGATTTTTGGCAGCATCTTGTCATTGCCTTTTGGATTTAGTGAATATTTATGGGTTCCTGAATATTGGAATCCTCCTTCTTTATTTAACTTAATATCTACTTACGGTGTTGGCATAGAAAGTTTTCTATTTTGCTTTTTTTGTGGAGGTATGGCAGCTGTCATTTATGAGATAATAGGTAGGAAGAAAATGGTTAAAATAAGGTTGCAGCATAGATATTTATTTGGACCATATATTTCAGTTATAATAATCTTTATTTCATTAGAATTTATATTTACAGAGAGGACGATTTATAACGCTATTATATCCCTATTAATCGGAGCAACTATTATTGCTATAAAAAGGAAAGATTTGATTGGTCAAATCATCTTTGGCGGTATTTTTTTTGCAATTATCTATTTCTTACTATTTTTAATATTTAATAGATTATTTCCTGATTATATTTCCATGACTTACACTTTGGAAAATCTTTGGGGAATAATGATTTTAGGCGTGCCGTTGGAAGAGGTGGTTATAAGTTTTAGCGCCGGAGCTGTCTGGTCTTCTTTTTATGAGTATATTAGGGGATACAGGACTAGGGATATAACAAGATAAAGAGGCTTATTCTGTAAAATGATGTCCCTTGAGTACAAGGGCGTCATTTTCAGGACGATGCCTCTGGATTAACTGCTATCCCAAGCAGTTTTTTTAATTGACCAAAACAAGCCACGAAGGTATGATTAAGGTAAGAATTTATCATTCTGAGCCAATAAGCGAAGAATCTTATAACTATGTTAAAAAAATACAATCATATTTCATTTGATTTAGATGGAACATTAGTTTTTACTTCTAAAGAGTATAGATATGGAATTATTCTTAAAGTAGTTAAAAAGTTAGGTGGCTTAATTAAGAATAATCATTCTATAGATAGATTTTGGTTTGAGGTAAATAGAGATAAAATTATTAAAAATGATTTTAATCTAGATCCAAAAACTTTCTGGTTGGCGTTTAGAGATTTTGATAAACCAAAAAAACGCGCTTTATTAACTCAATCCTTTAGTGATGTAGAAGAATCTTTTAAAAAACTAAAAAAACTTGGTAAAACAATTTCTATCATTACAGGGGTTCCAGATATAATATTAAAATCTGAGATAAAGAAACTTAATGGAGCTCCTTGCGATTATTCTTTTTCAATTGAAAGTAGTGGATATAAAGAAAAACCTGATCCAAAAAGTTTTAGCTTTGTCCTTAATCAACTTAATTCAACCCCTCAAGAAACTATTTATATTGGCAATAGTAATGAAGATGCTTATTATGCTAGAAATGCCGGAGTGGATTTTATTCATATAGAAAGGAATGAACATAAATTTGATTTAAGAAAACATACTATTTGTACAATTAAATCCTTAGAAGAGTTGTTTTAATATATAATATATATAAAATGGTTAAAAAGGTTAAAATTTTTGAATTATGAAAATCATCTCCTGGAACGTTAATGGAATCAGGGCAGTTTATAAGAAAGGATTTTTAGAATGGTTTAAAAAAGCAAAGGCAGATATTATTTGTTTACAGGAAATAAAGGCTCAAAAAGAACAAATTCCAATTGATTTACTTAATTTAAAAAATTATCATTTTTATTTTAATCAAGCAGTCAAGAAGGGTTATTCTGGAGTAGCTGTTTGGGCTAAAGAAAAACCAATTAAAGTAGATTATGAGTTGGGATTAAAAAGATTTGATCAAGAAGGCAGAATTTTAAAATTAAAATATCCCAATTTTACTTTAATTAATCTGTATTTACCTCATGGCGGTCGAGCAAAAGAAAATTTAGATTACAAGCTAGAATGTTACGCTAAACTATTAAGTTTTCTTAAGAAAACTAAAAATACTATTCTGATTGGTGATTTTAACATTGCTCATCAGGAAATTGATTTAGCTAGACCTAAAAATAATAAAAATAATATTATGTTTACTCCTGAAGAGAGAAAACAGATAGATAAACTTATATCATTAGGATTGACTGACACTTTCAGAAAATTCAATCAAAAAACAGATAATTATACTTGGTGGCCGTATTTTGCTAATGCTAGAGAGAGAAATATAGGTTGGCGTATTGATTATACTTTTGTTTCAAAAAAAATGAATTCTAAATTAAAAAATGCTTTTATTCTTAATAAAGTTTCTGGCTCTGACCATTGTCCCATTGGAATAAATGTGGGATAGCTGATATAACAAGAAAAAATGCCTAAAAAACCTATGATTCTTGAACTTTTTGTTACCTTTTTTCTATATCATCGTTATATATAGTAAGAAATAATTAAATAAATAATAAAAAAATATGAAAAAAATTATCATATTTATTATAATAATAATCATCGCCGGATTAGGTTATTGGCTTTATCAATCAATGACAACACCCGAAGAGTTAAGCGAAAAAGAGCAAGCTTGTGTAAGCTTTGGAGGGCAAGTATCAACATCATTGTGTTGTAAAACAACTGGTGATTTCCCTAACCTGTGTCTTATTGGCTCTTGTGGCTGTTCACCAGATAATAGTCATCAGGTAAAGGTTTGCGATTGCGGACCTGACAAATGCTTTAATGGAAGCGAATGCATATCTTTAGATGAAGTTTCAGTTTTTCTTGAAGACCTTAAACAAGAAACTGGAATAGATTTTTCAGAAATAAAAGACGTTGAATTCAAATGGATGATTAAAATAGATCCAAATATTGAAGATATGAGAGTACAAGGAAAAGGATTTGAAGTTGAGCGTATTTCAGATGATCAATATAAAAGCATTGAATCTTTTTTTGAAAACAATGGTTTTGAAATAGATATGTATAATATTGCAGCTGGAACTATTAGTTGGCTAACTGGGTATAAGATTGCTTCAGATGATGGAGGATATATTGTTTGTAATATTACGGCTGGTGTTACTGGATATAAAGAGGCAGAAGGGCAATGGACTTCTCCAGAGCCGGATAAAAAAGATGTAGAAATAAGTTGTGGAAAAATAGGGGAAATTGACGAAACTGTTAATTGGAATAGTTATAAGAATGAAAAATACGGTTATTCTTTAAAATATCCTATAGATTGTTCTTATGGTCCATTAGCTGGTTCTTGTAAGCAATCACCTCCAGAAGAAAGACCTTTAGAATGTCGTTGTTTTTTGAACGGTGAAGATCCAGATGTTGTAGGAATGCAGGCATTTATTGGTACAAAGTCTGATTTAACACTTGCGACAATTTCTATTTCTCATCATTCTACTGATGTTTATAATCCTCCTGCTGATGTAGAGCTTATTGATTGGCTTAAAGAGAAATTTTCTTATCTAGATATTCCAGATGAAATAAATATGGAATTAGATGAAGTACCAGCTGTTAAAGTTTATACACCTCAATCACCAGGAGCCTATTCTCAAGAGAATATTTATTTTATAAAAGATAACAAACTCTTTGATATTTACATGGTAGATGTGGATAATGAAGATAATAGGGAATTGTATGATAAAATCATTAAATCTTTTAAAGTTTTTGTTGAGTAGTGAGTAATAGCCCTAAGAGACTTAATCTAAACCGTCTTTCGAGACGGTTTTTGATTGACCATAGCCATTTAACGGGGTATCATTAGGAGAATATAAGAGGCTATGCCTTAGAAAGATGGACAGTCTAAGAAATCCAGACCGTGCCTGGTTAGATTTCTACTACCTATAGTGAATTTTTACCTTGCCAAATCTTAAAAATAAACGTAGAATTAAGATATAAATTAACTAAAATATTATGAATACACAAGATTTAATTAAAAAAATTGAAGAGAAAAGAAGTTCAAAAGTTATTACTTATATAACTAGTGATAGAAAAGGTCCAATCAATGCTAGAGTTGCGATGGATATTATTCCGATAATAAGCAATCAATTAAGAAAAATAGGCAAAACAGATAAAATTGATTTATTTTTATACAGCACTGGTGGTGATACAATGGTTCCTTGGCGAATGGTTTCTATGATTCGTGAGTATTGCAAGGAATTTTCAGTTTTGATTCCTTATAAAGCGCATAGCGCTGCAACAATGATTTCTTTAGGTGCTGATGAAATCGTAATGAGCGATCTTTCAGAGCTTTCTCCTATTGATCCATCAACTGCTAATGTTTTTAATCCTCAAGATCCAAATAATCCTCAAAGTAAAATTCCAATTTCTGTAGAAGATGTTATGGCTTATTTTGATTTAGCAAAGAATAAATTTGGCATTAAAAATGACGAAGAGCTTTCAAAAGTATTTAATAAATTTGTTGAAGCAAATCCACAAATTCATCCTTTGGCATTAGGCAATGTTAATAGAACTCATAATTTAATTCGCATTTTAGCTAAGCGTCTTTTAAAAAGTCATCAGACGCCGATTGATGAAACAGAAATAGATAAAATTGTTGATTATTTTACTGAAAAGCTTTATTCCCACCAATATTTTATTGGCAGAAAAGAAGCTAAAGAAGATTTAGGATTAACAACCGTTAAGTCAGCTGATTCTGGTTTAGCTGATTTAATGACTGAATTGTATGAAGAATATAGGGCTGGGATGGAATTGGATGAAATGTGGAATCCAGAGATTGAAATAGGCGAGAATCAGGCGGTTAATAAAAAGGGCTATAAGATTGCTTTTGTTGAGAGCAATTCTTTGAGTAATTATTTTGAATTAGTTTTAGAGTATAAAAAAGGTCAAGTTCAAACAACCCAACAAACCCCTCAAGGCCCAATCCAAATCCCGCAAGAACGGGTAATTTGGAAAGCAATCAGCCAAGGGTGGAAATAAATTATGGATTTAAATTTCAATTTCAAAATTATAAATTCATTTAATAAGGAAGATAAATCTCAACAAAATAAGGATGATAGTTTTGATGATTTTTCCACGGTAAATAAGAATCAGAATAAAAATATTGTTGTAACTAATTCTGCAAATGTTAATTCTTTAACTAATGATATAAAAGATGATTCTATAAATTATCAAATTAGTTCTAATCTAAAACATCATTCGTTTTTACGTGATATATTTGTTGCTATACTAGGTGCCGTAGTAGGTACTGTTTTGGGTGCTATCATAACTTATTTAATCCTTGGAATTAATTAACTAAACTTATAGTTAAATTAAATTTTGTACATTTTTTACAAATCATGAAAAAATGTAGTTCTAATCTAAAATAATTTATACCAAATGATAAGAATATGGAGATTCAAACAAAACAAGTAAATATTACACAATTATTTGAAGAAAATGTCGTCCCTCATGCACAGGTTAAAATAACTGATATTAGAAATCAAGTGATTGAAATATGGAATAAAGAGCCCATTATAACTCAGTTTCCTGATGTGATTGGATTAATTGAGCCAACGGATCAAATTACATTAACAGTACAAAATAAAAGAATAATAATAGCTAATCAGCAAATAATAGAATTGATAGCTAGAAGTAATGATAAATTTATAAGACTAGTTGTTGACTGTAATAAGATTATTAACAAACCAATAAAAGCCTTTGGATTTAATTATTCTTTTCAGCTTAGTTTAGATAAGAGTGAAATAAAAAAATTTAGGAGTATCAACCAATCTTTGGTGAATATTAAAAAATTAAAGATTAATGAAGATAAATATATAGGAAATGGTTTAAATATATGTTACATGGATGGAAGGCAGAGGATACAATTAATTGGTATGCCCATGTATAGCGAAGACCTTAAACAAGTCTTAAGTTTGGATTTTCAAATAAATGTTCATTTTTTTGTTAGTATCCTACCCAAATTTAGGGATTTACAAGATAAGTTTATAAAACATCATAGTAAGATAGTTAAGAAATTAAGAGAAATATATGCTTTCTAGCGCAACAACTTTAGAAAACAAAAATAACGGAAATATTACTTTAAATGATGGTATCGAAGAAAAACCATATAACGATATAAAAGAACATGGTTTTTCTGCATCAGGGCTAGCGACTGGGGATTATGATACTAAAAGTTTTTGGGGAACACAATATTCTAAAGATGACGATGAGACAGACTCGTTTATTTTTGATTCCGTTGACGCCCCTCGTTTAATAGATATTGAGAAAGAGATAAATAAGTACGAAAGGAAGCATAATTTAAAATCAGATAAATTTTATGAATTGTGGAAAAATAATTCTCATTTTGATAAAGATGAGTTTAATGAATGGGCTAAATTATATAGTTATTTAGAATATGCCAAGAATAAGTAAATTAAAAAGTCATAAGAAAAAGATAAATGGAGTATTGGAAAAGAATAAGAGTATATTTTGTTCAGGTGCTCGTTTAATTGCTTGTTATACAAAAGATAAGATTCTTAAAGATGTCTCTATGTTTGAATGTACTTTGTTATTAAAGCCAAAAGAAAGAGGATACGAGTCTCCTACAATAAAACTATACGAAATGTGGAAAGAAGATGATTTAATGGAGTATACTTACAGATTTTCAATTCCCTATTTTAATTTTGTATGTAGTTTTTCTGGGGTATGTGTAAAAAGCAGTAATTTTGAATTTCGTTATGAAAGGCATAAAAATCCTAATCATAAACCAAAGCATCATTTGCATGTGTTGGATGGCGTACCTCCAAGATATAAAATTCATAAAATGATTCAATTAGATGATTTTCTGAAAATCATTAAAAGAGAATTTATTAATGACGACAATAGAATATATGTTAAATAAACTATTTAAATAGTTAATCGTTATTCAAAATAACTTTATGTCGAAGGCGGATACACAAACTAAAGAGGAATTAGAAAAAATTGAGCAAGAATCAGTTGGACAAAAACTGCCTGAGCAAGGGCAGGTTTTTAGTATTAGCAAGAAATATTCTAAGCTTAATAATTTGCCTGACCCGACTAATCCACCAATTGGCTACGAGCCAAATAAAGGATATGACAATGTATTCCCTTTTGTTAAATTGCCATTTTTACATCCAGCTGATGAAGAAGATAATATAAGTTTTGGTTTCGGAGATGCTGGATACTTAGATGAGAAAAATAAAAAACATCCGCTTAACGCAGTTTATTTTGGCGATAATCTGCAGATACTTCGCAGTTTGCCGAGTAATTTAATTGATTTGATTTATATTGATCCGCCTTTCTTTTCTGGCCGTGTTTATAATCAAGTTTGGGGAGATAATAATGAAGTAAGGACATTTAATGATATTTGGGATGGAGGAATGCCAACTTATTTAATTTGGCTCAATGCTCGGTTGTGGGAAATGAAAAGAATTTTAAAAAATACTGGTTCAATTTATGTTCATCTTGATTGGCACGCGAGTCATTATGTTAAAACTGAAATGGATAAAATTTTTGGATATAATAATTTTGTGAACGAAATTATATGGAAATATTCAACTTTTCATGGAGGCCAAAGTGCTTTTAGGAGAGACCATCAATGTTTATTATTATATACGAAATCAAAAAAATATATTTATAATTTTGAAAAAGTTTTAGACCCATATGCTGAAGGAACTATAAAAAGGTTTGATAAAGAAGATGAGCAAGGGAAATATAAAATTGTTAAAGGGAATAAGTTTTATATGAAAGGAGGAAACTATCCTTCTGATGTTTGGGAAATAAAACAGCCACAAATTAATTCAAAGGAATATCTTGGATATCCGACTCAAAAACCAGAAGCGTTGCTTGAAAGAATTATTAAAGCGTCTTCAAATGAGGGTGATGTAGTGGCAGATTTTTTTATGGGCGGGGGAGGAACATTAGCAGTAGCACAGAAATTAAAGCGTAGATTTATCGGTAGTGATATTTCTCGCGTGGCCACTTCAGTAACCTTGGATAGGTTAGTTAGAGATGGAGAAGAAATGACAGGGCAAAAAGCGTCAATTAATAAATCAAAAGAAGGAAGGCAAGGAATGTTAATTGAAAAAGTAAAAGTTCCAGATATTAAAGTTTATTATCATGGAGTTTACCCTGTAGAAAAATTTGAAAAGTTACCTCAAGAAGATTTTGAGAATTTTATATTAACCAGTTTTGGCGCCAGTAAGAATACAGCCGATGATAGTGTAACTGGATTCAAAAATCAATTTAACCCAATTTTAGTCGGACCTGTTTCAAAAAAAGATGAATTATCTACAGAGCAAGTTAAAAATTTTGTTCAATCAATAATTAAAAACCATATTCAGCAAAACCAAAGATATGTTTTAACTATTTTAGCTTGGCGATTTCAGCCAGAAGTGAAGAAATATACTAAACAATTACAGAAATCATTTTTCAAAAAATTAAAAGATAAAAGCGTTGTCTTAGAAATAGAATTAGTGCCGATTAGAAACCATAAATTTAGAGAAAGAATTACTTCTACTTCCTTAACAGATGAAGATAAAGAAAAATTATTGCAGTTTGTTGAGTCGCCAATAATTACTGATATTATTTGTAAAAAGAAAAAAGGTTTGACATATAAGTTTGAGGCTATTGCTAAGAGTATTAATGTTGATGGATATTTAATAAATTGTCAGTGGGATTTTAATTTTGCTGATAATAATTTTTCTGAACCAGGATATTCATTGAATCGGGAAAAAAGAAAAGGCGGCGGTTTTGAAGCAATTTTAACGGCTGAAAAAACTTTTGAAAAAAAAGGAACTTATAAAATTGCTTGCAAGGTTCAGGATAGTTTTGGGGGAGAAATTACTAAGGTTATAGAAGTTAAGATAAAATAACTTATTTAATTATGCGGGATTCATTTAAAGAACATTTAGTAAATTTTAAAGAATGGTGCGAAGGCGGGTATGACATATCCGCTATTGATGATAAAGATAAAAGAGAAAAAATTAAACATTTTTTAGAATATTTAGATTCTGATAGTTTTAAGAACGCTTCAAAATTTGATTTATATCCATTTCAAAGAGAATCAATCAAAAGAACTGTTTATAGTTTTGAAGTTTTAGATAAAAAAGATTTACTTCTTAATATTGTTACTGGTGGTGGCAAAACAGTTATAATTGCTGGTATTATTGCATATTTAAGAATAGTTCATGATTTTAATAAGTTTTTGGTCTTAGTTCCAAATACGATTGTTCGGCAAAGATTGGTTGATGCTTTTAAACCCGGATCAGAACAGTTTGTATTTGATGAATTTAAATTTTTCTTTAATCAACACGATTATCTAAAAAATGGATTTAGTTTGCATGTAATGGAACAAGGCAAAGATTCGTCTGGTATTAGATCGGCGAATATAATTTTAGGTAATATCCATCAAATTTATGAAGGCAAGACAAATTTGAAAGTTTTAATGGATGACGCTAATGTTGATAAAGTCGCGATTTTTAATGATGAAGCTCATAATACTAAAGCTAAACAATATAATTTGCTTTTACTTAAGTTAAAACCTAAGAGATTTATTAGAATAGATACAACTGCTACTCCTGAACGATTAGATGGCCTACATCCTGATAGCGACATGATTTTAGAATATGATATTAAACAAGCGATGAGAGACAAGATTGTAAAAAGAATTGTAGTTTTTAAGCCGGATGTTGATGTAGTTAAATTAAGATGGAAAGACGAAGAAGGCAAGACCTATTCAGTAGATGAAGTCCCTTGGGAGCAGATAGAAAAAGGGTGGGTTCAAAGAAATTTTGACGGTAAAAAAGTTAAAATACCAGCCGTAAAATACGTTGCTGATCAAAAACCAGCTACACAATTATTAAGCGTTGCCCTACAGTGCTTAGAACATCAAAAAAATGGCGTGCCTCTAGATGTTGATGGTAAGCCAAAATACAAACCCTTGTTGTTTGTTGTAACTTTTAGCATTAATGACGCTAAACAAATAGCTAAAATATTAAGAGGCACTTTTAAAAAGGAAGTTTTAATAGTTCATAATGAAGCGCCAGAAGCGAATAAAGATGAAGCAATGGAATTAAATAAAGATATGAAGAATGTAAAGTACGACGCAATTGTTTCTGTTATGATGTTACGAGAAGGATGGGATGTCAAAAATATTTCAGTTATCTGTCTTTTCAGAAAATTCTGTTATAAGAAAATCGGTAATAGAATTATGTCTGTTTATGGTCCTCAAGTTATAGGCAGAGGATTAAGGCGGATTATTATAAGTAAAGACCGTTGGGAGAGTTTATATGTTGTTGATCATCCTATATTAAAACATGATTGGCTTTGGGATCAGCTTGATGCTGAAAAATATGATGGTAGTTTAAATCCAGGCGATATTATTGATGAAAAGAAAATTCCAGAAGAACCACAGATAATTGAGACCCATAAAGAAGAAAAAATAGAAGATATTAAAAAAGAGATGGAAGAGAAGATTGATTGGGAAAAAATTTCAGAAGAAGTGCCTGATTTTGTAGAAAGTAAAAAAGTAATTACTGAATGGCAAGAATATTTAGATAATTATGAGTATCTGCTCGAAGGAGTTAGTATTGAAGAGAAAATAAATCAAATTAAATCAAGAAATTTAGATTCTGGTTTTAATACTTTAGAAAAAGCTGAAGATATACCGGATATCGATATTTCCGATGTTGACGTAAATATTCATCACTCTGTTGAGGAATTACAAAAAATGATACTTAAAGAAATGAGTAATACCGCTAAGGATTCTTTAATTGAATTTGACGGGAATCCCGACTCAAGACAAACAGTTATTTATGATGTTATAGATGACCACATTAAAAAAAGATTTTTAGGTGGTAGCGAAGTTGGCAAGTGTAATAATAAAAATTTATTAGAACTTTTATGGGATACTTGGTCTCAGATTAGAGAGAATTTTCTAAAGCCAGAATTAATTGAAGGCATTTTAACTAACAAATAAAATGAAAAGCTTAAGAGGCAAATTGAAGAATTTAAAAAAATCTCCATTTAAAGAAGAGGTTTATGATTCTATATTAGAGCGTGATTATATGATTGAACTTGAACAAGATCCTGCAGTTAAATTATGGACAAAAAAACATAATATTAAGATTCCTTATAAATTTTTATTGTTTAGTAGAAATTATCTGCCAGATTTTTTAGTTGAGCATCATGATGGGAGTAAAGAAATTCATGAAGGCAAGGGTTTGCCTTTTTTATTTTGGGATTCGACGAAAGCAAAAAGGAAAGCGGCTGAAGATTGGTGTAAAGAAAAGAACTGGAAGTATAAAATTATAACCAAAGGGAAACAAGTTTTTTATAAAAGTAATTTTATTGAGAGTTCTAATATTAAAGATAGTAATAATTTTTCCGAATAAATAAAAGATTTGGAGGGGATTTATGAATAAAAATTTAAATCAAGATTTATATTCGCGTTTTGGAATTAAATTAAATCTAAAAGAAGTTCAAAACGGTTTTTGTAATTATTTGAAAAATCTATTATTTGACACTCTCAATCCTTTAATAAATACCGAAAATTATAAGGATAATGATAAACTTTTTAAAATACAGCAGAAAATTTTAAAAGAAGCTTGTCGTGAAATATTTTTAGATTACAACGACTATAATAATTCTGATTATGGCTTTAGTTGGTTTATTAAAAAAGAATTTTGCAACGGTGATTTTAAGGAAACTATATTAAGATTGCAAATTTTATTAGATATTATTTTTAAACACAAATTTGTCAGATATGAATTATATAGTTTAACCGAAGAAATAAATCTATATTTACAAGATTATCCTATTTTAGGATTTAAAATAAAGATTTACAAAACAAAGTCGCCTCAAATTTTAACTTCTATTTCTAAATTTTTTAATAAGGAGATAGATGATCTTTTAGGATTATTAGAGACAAATAAATATAAAGATATTTTGATTAATTTTGAAAAAGGACTTAAGGAATTTTTACAAGCGAAAACAGGGACTCAATTAAAAAATGTTGTTAATAGTATGCTTTCTGCGTGTGACGAATTATCTAAGATTATATTTAATGATCAGAATAAAGGATTTAAGCATATTTTTAATCGAAGTAATAATCAAAATAACTGGATAAAGTTTGGACTAAATGGGAAACAAAAAGAAATTTTTAAGAATCTAAAAGAATGGATGGATAGCATTAAGCATGGTTCAGTTAGAAAAATTAACAGGAGTGATGTCGAGATGATTATTAGTTTAATCGCAAGTTTTATCAGGTTTAGTGTTAATTATCATGAATCAATTTAATGAAAAAAATTTAGCGAAAGTTTAACAGCGGGGAAACAAAACCATGACAAAAAATAAAAAAAACAACTAAAAAAGCAGTTCAGAAGAGAATAAAGAGAATGAGACCAAGAGGAATAAAATCAATGAAGCAAGATGATTTTTTAGAAACTATGGGTAGATTAGATTTAATAGATGAAGAGATTAAGAAAGAAAAAGAATTATTTGAGATTAAGATAAAATCTTTAAAATTAGAAAAGGAATATCTTAAGAACAGGTTTAGGGAGAGGAAATAAATAAAAGATTTGGAGGGGAAGAAGAGAGATTAATCCAGAGGCGTCGTCCTTAAAATGACGCCCTTGTGCTCAAGGGACATCA
>CAZBRM010000002.1:0-44912 GCA_964494655.1 uncultured Candidatus Saccharibacteria bacterium
TTTTCTCCCATTCTTTCGAAGATTTTTTTTCTCTTTCTTTTTCAGGTTGAAAAAGTTCTGGCACCTTTAATCTTTCTTCAAAATCAGATTCTGGTTTATAAAGTTTCTTTTTTAATTCTTTTAATTCCATTAGTCTTATATTAACAAATCAAACTCTTTTTGTAAAAAATGTTTTGAATTTATTTTTTCGTTTAAAATAGATTGGATAAAATTAAGATTATTATTTTGCTTATTTCCATACCCAAGAAATTCTAACAGTCTATTTTCGAAATTATTAATAATAATTTTAATATCGTTATTTTTTTGATTAATTTCCTGAAAAGAACATAAAACAAGTTGCCAAATTTGATTATCTTTTTCTGGCTCAGGAATTAATTTGTCAATTAGTTCAGATAAATAAAAAGAAACAAATAGAGAAAGCAGATTATTGTGAAGACGAGAAAAACTGTTTATAGTTTCTGCTCCAGTAATAATATCAAATCCTCTAGCCGGAGCAACCATTAAACAACTATTTAGAAAGAGTTCTAAGTGACCCTTAAGCTTTGCTTGATTCTTACGAACTGACTTGCCCTTAAGTAAAATTTTACCAAATTCTTTAGTATAAACAGTTATCAACTGGTCAAATTCTCCTAAATTTGATTTTTTAATAATAATTCCCTTAGTTTTATATAACATGTCATTCTAAATTATGTTCCTCTTTGTCATTCTGAGGCAAAGCCGAAGAATCTTTGTCTAAATAGATCCTTCGCTTGTTAGCTCAGGATGACTACTTTTTAATTCCAAGCCAAATTTTTTTATTATCTAAATCAATTTGTTTTTCAATTAAATATTTTTGCTTTGTTTTTGGTTTAAGTTCTAATTTCTTAGCACTTATATCTTCCTTAATCTCTTTTTCTTGTTTTTTTATAATCCTCTCTAAATCAGAATCAACTGAGTAATATAGATTAATTAATTGACCAGGATTTAAACCTGCATCTTTACGCATACCTTGAACAAGACGAACTAAATCTCTTACTAATCCTTCTTTTTTTAATTCTACAGTAATCTTAATATCTAGTTTGATATTTTTTCCAAAAACAACTTCTTTTACATTTACTTCTTCTTTTATTAATTCAGTTAGTTCTTTATTTTGAACAATTAACTTATTATTAATTGTTAATTTATTTAACGGTTGCCTCACTTTAATTCCAGCTTTAGCTCTTTGAGCTAAAGCTTCAGCAGCTATCTGCCTTGTTTGATCCATCTCTTCTTCTAATTGTTTATCAATTAATTTTTCTTTTGGCTTTGGATAATCATCTAGATGAACTGATTGAGAGTCTTTATTGCTTTTCATCTTTTGGTAAATTTCTTCAGTAATAAAAGGAACAAAAGGAGCAGCTAATTTAGATAGATTAAATAAAATCCAAAATAAAGTTTGGCTAGCTTCTGCTTTTTCTTTTTTATTCTTAGCTTTCTGTAACCTAGATCTAGAACGACGAATATACCAATTAGAAAGCTGATCAACAAAATCATCAATTAGTCGAGCTGCTGTAACTACGTCATATTTATCTAAATTAATTATTACTTGCTTATTAAGAGAATTAAAACAGGAAATAATCCATTTATCTAATATATTATTTGATTTAATTGCTTTTGGTTTAAAATCTTTTTCTTTATAAGTATCAAAAAAAACAAAAGAATTTAAAAGAGTACCAAAGAAACGCCTATTCTTATTAGTCAAATCTTTAATATCAAATCTCTTAGGCTCACCTGCTTGATTAATAGTATAAAAATACCAACGCAATGTATCTGCTCCATATTGATCACACATTTTCCAAGGGTCAACTACATTTCCCCAAGACTTAGACATTTTCCTGCCTTTTCTATCAAGAACATGACCAAGACAAATACAATTTTTAAAAGAATTACCTTCTTCTATTTCTCCAACATGTTCCATTAAAGTGGCAACGGATAATAAGGAATTAAACCAGCCTCTAGTTTGATCTATTGCTTCTGAAATAAAATCAGCTGGATAATGTTCTTTGAATTTTTTCTTACTATCAGTTCCAAAAGGATAATGCCATTGAGAAAAAGGCATTGATCCTGAATCAAACCAACAATCAATCACACTTTTATCTCGAATCATTTGACCACCACATTTACATTTTAACTTAATTTTATCAATAAAAGGACGATGCAAGTCTTTTATATCTACACCTAATTCTTTAATACTACCAATACATTTTCTTTGACCACACTTTTCACATTCCCAAATAGGCAGAGGAGTCCCCCAATATCTTTCTCTAGATAAAGCCCAATCACAAGCTTGTTTAATAAATACACCAAAGCGTCCATTTTTAATATGATTTGGTTCCCAATAAATTTTATTATTATTAGCTACTAATTCCTTCCGAAGCTTAGACATCCCAATAAACCAAGATTCTTTGGCATAATATAGTAAAGGAGTATCGCAACGCCAACAAAAAGGGTAGTCATGTTCATATTTTTCTTCTTTAAAAAGCAATCCACTTTTCTTCAAATAATTTAATATTTTATCTTCTATTTCTTTGTCTTTAACAAATTTACCTAATAAATCATACTTAGCTAAATCTTTCAGAAAATACCCTTTTTCATCAACTGTATGGATTTCGGGTAAACCAACTTCTTTGCCTAATTTATAATCTTCTTCTCCATACATCACTGCTGTATGAACAACTCCAGTCCCATCCTCAGTACTAACAAAATTAGCTGGAACTATATAGTGAGCCTTTTTACCACTCTTTTTAACTGACTCAATTTCAAATAAAGGCTGATATTCTACATTAACTAAATCACTACCTAAAAATTCATCAACAACCTTATAATCACCATCAATAATTCTTAATCTATTTTTAGCTAAAATATATCTCTTGCCTTGATAAGCTATTTTAACGTAATTAATTTTTTTTCCTACAGCTAAAGCTACATTGCCTGGTAAGGTCCAAGGCGTTGTAGTCCAAGCTAAAACAATATCATTTTTTTTAATTTTTTCATTACCCTTGGTAACTTTAAAATTCAAATATACAGAATTATCCCAAACCTTTTTATATCCCTGAGAAACTTCATGACTAGAAAGAACTGTTTCGCACCTAGGACACTGAGGAACAATTTTAAATCCTTTGAATAATAATCCTTTATCCCAAACTTTTTTAAGAATATACCAAATACTTTCAATATATTCATTTTCATAAGTGATATATGGATCTTTCATATCTATCCAAAAACCAATTCTCTTAGTTAGTTCTTCCCATTCATCTTTATATTTCCAAACACTCTTTTTACATTTTTCATTAAATTTAGCAATACCATATTTTTCAATATCATCTTTATTTTTAAAACCAAGCTCTTTTTCCACTTCTAGTTCTACTGGCAAGCCATGAGTATCCCAACCTGCTTTTCTATCAACAAAAAATCCCTGCATTGTTTTGTAGCGTGGAATAATATCTTTAAAGACTCTGGCTTCAACATGATGTATCCCTGGACGACCATTGGCAGTTGGTGGTCCTTCAAAAAAAACAAATTTCTTTTTGCCTTTATTTTTATTCAATCCTTTTTCAACAATTTTGTTTTTATCCCAGAATTTTAATATTTTCTCTTCGTTTTTAGCTAAATCCATATCTTTTTATATTTTACATTTTCTCTGGAGCTGAAATACCCATTATCTCCAGAGTGCTCTTAAGAACTATTTTTGTCGCTTTGATTAAATTAATTCTTGCTTGCGCTGTTTTTTTATCTTCATCTAAAACCCTGCAATTTTCATAAAACTTATGAAAAGCATTTGCTAATTCTATTGAATAATAAGGAAGTCGCTGAACCTGATAATCTCTGGCAATATCTTCAATAATCTCTGGGAATCTAATTAATTGTTTTATAAGATTTATTTCTTCTTCTTTATTCAAATTTTCAAATAATAATTTTGATTCTTTATTCTCTGTTTTTGCAAGAATACTATGAATCCTTGCATAAGCATACTGAACATAATAAACTGGATTTTTGTTTGATTGCTCTTTAGCTAGTTCTAAATCAAAATTCAAATGCGTATCAGCTGACTTCTGTAAAAAGAAAAAGCGAACTGCATCTTTTCCAACCCTATCTAATAATTCATCCATAAGGACGTAAACACCAGCTCTTTTAGACATTTTCTGCTTTTCGCCTTTATCTAAAATCGTCACAAACTGTAAAAGAATAATTTGCAACTTATCTTTATAGCCCAACGCCTCAACTCCAGCCATTAAACCAGAAACATCTCCATGATGATCAGCTCCCCAAACATTAATTACCTTATCAAACTTCTTATTTTCAAATTTATCATTGTGCAAAGCAATATCACCTGCTAAATATGTTTTATTGCCATCTTTTTTAATAACAACCCTATCTCTTTCATCTCCAAATTGTTTTGACTTAAACCATTTGGCTTCATCTTGTTTATAAATTAAACCTTTTTCTTGTAAAAAATTCAATATCTTATCAACTTTGCCTGATTTATGTAAATCCGACTCAAAAGTCCATTCATCGTATTCAATGCCCATTTTATTAGTTGTTTCTTGAATTAAATCTTTAATAATATTTTTAGCAGCCCATTGGCCTACCTTAAAAGCGTCTTTTTCTTTATTATTTTTAGCCAATTCATCAATATATTTTCCTTTATACTTTGCCTTATTATCCTTTAAAACGGAATGGCCTAAAGCAATAATTTGCTGGCCAAAATCATTAATATAATACGCTTTTTCTGTTTTAAACCCGGCTTTTCTTAGAACATTAGCCAAAACATCGCCAAAAGGTCCACCCCTAGCATTACCGACTGTTAAGGGACCTGTTGGATTAGCAGAAATAAATTCTACCTGTATTTTTTTGCCTTCGCCAATATCTAATTTTCCATAATTATCGCCTTTTTCTAATATTTTATCCATCTCTTCTTGAAGCGCTTTTTTGGATAAATAAAAATTAATAAAACCAGGTCCAGCTTTTTCAATTTTTTCAAATAAAGCATTATTTTTTAATTTTGAAATTATTTTATCAGGATTAATTTTTGCCTTAAGAGCAATATTAGTAGAAAAATCGCCATGTTCAGCTATAGCCGGACGCTCCAACTTAGCTTCCTGTTTAGTAATATCTTTAATTAATTTTTCCATCTTTTCTCTAATCATGTATCCATCATAGCTCAAAATCTTGATTTACTCAATACTAATGCTATGCTAAAATTATCTTAATATGCCTACTCTCACTACTAACCCGCGAGCTAAATTTGATTATCATATCCTGGAAAAATTTGAAGCAGGCATTGTTTTATTTGGCCACGAAGCAAAGGCAATCAAAAATAATAGAATGAGTTTAAAGGGCTCTTATGTTACAATAAAAAATGAGGAGGCCTGGCTGATTAATACCCAGATATCTCCTTATCAGCCAAAAAACACGCCTAAAGAATATGATCCAACCCGCTCCAGAAAATTGCTTTTACATAAAAAAGAAATTGACAGTTTAATTGGTAAAACAAAACAGAAGGGCTTGACTTTAATGCCTCTGCGGGTTTACACTAAACAAAACAGAATAAAATTAGAATTTGCATTGGCTAAAGGAAAAAGAAAAACAGATAAACGAGAGAAAATTAAAAAAAGAGAAGTTAATAGAAAAATAGGAAGAGCATTACGAGATAAAGCATAATTTAAACAAATGGGGATGACAGGCATCGATAAAAGCATAGTTTTTTAATAAGCAAGCCGAGTTCAAAATCTCGTTAAACTTTTGAAAAAAATCTAAGTGCAAACTTGATTTCTAAAGCCAAAAGCGCAGTAGCTTCGCTATCTGTTGCTCCGGCTTTTGCTACTGCATAAAGTCAGTAGCCATTCGGACTTTCAACTCCTGATAGAAAGCTCTGGGTGTCAATTTTTCAGGATAGATAATTAAAATCGCCTTGATTTAGTTATTGAAAATTTAGAGGCAATAACTAAAAATTTTTTGCTTGGTTTTAAGTTTTTAGTTATTATGTTAAATCAAGCTAAACTTGTAGAATTATTAAAAAATATCTTTTAGACGGGGGTTCGATCCCCCCTTCTCCACATTTGTAAAAACTAAAATAAAACTATTTATAAGAAAAGATACAATAAAAAAATTTGGCAACCGCGAACTAGAATTAATTATTGGATTAAGATTAGCCCAATTCGGCTAATTGACGATAACAATAAAAATGTCGGTATCATTGAAACACCAAAAGCGCTTAAAATGGCCCAAGAAAAGGGTCTTGATTTAATTGAAATATCGCCCAACGCTAAACCGCCAGTTTGTAGAATAATGGATCATGGTAAATATCAATATGAAAAATCAAAAAAAGATAGAAGTCAAAAAACAAATCAAAAAAAGATAGAAATAAAAGGAATTAGAATAAGCCCAAGAATAGGACAGCATGATTTAGAGTTCAAGGCAAAACAAGCAGAAAAATTTTTAGATAAAGGATATAAAGTTAAAATTGAAATGATATTAAGAGGCAGAGAAAAATGGCTATTAGAAACGGCTAAAGAAAAAATGAACAAATTTATTGAATTAATATCCGTTGAAATAATTTTTGAACAGGAAATAAAAAAGCAGCCTAGAGGCTTAATTGTCATTATTGCTAAAGGATAAAAAATGAGAAAACTTAAAACAAATAAAGCATTATTAAAAAGAATTAAAATAACTGGAAAGAAAAAAATATTAAAAAGAGCTCTACATCAGAGCCATTTTAACGCTAAGGAATCAGGAAACAAAACAAGGCAAAAGAGAAAAACAAGTGAAATATCTTCTGCTGACAGAAAAAAAATAAAACAAATACTTCCGAATATTTAATTTAAAATTTATGACTAGAGTAAAAAGAGGCGTTATGGCTCATAAACGCCGAAAAAAAATAATAAAACAGGCTAAAGGATTCAAATGGGGAAGAAAGTCAAAATATAAATTAGCCAAAGATGCGTTAAAACATGCCTGGACTTACGCTTATAGAGACAGGAAAAGAAAGAAGCGCGACTTTAGGCGTCTTTGGAATATAAAGATAAACGCGGCATCAAGAGAAGAAGGAATAACCTACAGCCGGTTTATTAATAAATTAAAAAAAGCTAAAATTGAACTTGACAGAAAAATATTAGCTCATTTAGCAGAGAAAAAGCCTAAAATATTTGAAAAGATTATTGAAAAAATAAAATAATTATATCTCAGCGATGAGTAAATCTAAGGCCGCAGAACCATCTAAGCGGCCTTTTTTTAATCCTAATTCAATTTTTAATAAATACTTATATATATTTTTTAATTGCTCTAATCCAAAATTCTTTAATTGTTCTGAACTTTTTTTAATTACAAAAGGATGAAGCCCGCTTAATTTCGCAAGATTATAAAAAGGCGTTTCTTTTTCAATTAAATCTTTTAATTTAAGCAAAACGCGAATTTGATAAACAAACATAGAAAATAAATAAATTTCATTTTCTCCTTGCTCTAAATGCTCGTGAAGTAAACGAAAAGCTGTTTTTTTATCTCTTTTAGCTAAAGCATCTAGAGTTTTGAAAATATTAGTATCTATTTTTGACCTAACTAATAAATCGATATCCTGTTCATCAATTAATTGCCCTGCCTTATAACTCACCAGTTTATTAAGCTCATTATTTAATTGCCATAAATCACTACCTACATAAGCAACTAATTTTCTCAAGGTTTCATGACTAATATTCGCTTTGTTTCTACTGACCTGTTTTTTCAACCAGATTATTAAATCATTATCTGATAAGAGCTTAAATTCTTCAAACATACTTGCCTGGCGTGTAAGAGAAGGCTTAGTTAATTTTCCTTCTTGATAAATAACAACTATAATATCTTGATTATCTTTAAGTTTATTTTTCTTTATGTATTTTAAAAACTCTTCTAAAAAATCTTTACTATTTAATATGTTTTCCAAAATAATAAGTTTTTTTTCATCAAACATAGAAATTGATTCAATTCTTTCTCTAACTTTACTAAAATCAAAATCATTTTCTCTAAAACGCATCAAATTAAACCCAGTTTTATGCTTGGTCTTATATTCCTTAATAACTTCTATTAATTTTTGCCTCAAGCGAAACGTATCTTCGCCATAAAGAAGAATAATCATAATACTCCCATTCTACCAAAAAACTACTAACTTAAAAAGCCACGCCTTAGAAAGATAGACAGGCACGGCCTACTCCTATTATTCCCAAGTAATATCTTGATGTGGTTCAACTATTTCTATCCATGTTTGTCCAACAACAAAAGGAATTTCTTGATCAGTATTTTTATCTAAAAATTTAAGTTTGCTATATGGATTCTTTTCGCTTTTTTGCCAAATACAGTCAATAACAATTCCATTCTGATAAATTTGACACTCACCCGTTCCTTCAAGATCTAAATCATTATAATCCGGGTTTTCAATTTGTTCTGAAAAAACTCTCATCACTACAATATTTTTAGCTTTAACTTGTTGATTATTACTCTTATCTATTTCTTTTGAATTAGTTCTATATCGCAAATATGAATTAATTTCTGAATCATATTGATATGAAACATTATATGGATAAGAATAATTTATTCTTAAGATCTTGTTATGCGCGTTATTGTTACTTGCTTCCTCAATATGAGAATATCCTTCAAATTCATTTTCTAAACGATAATTATATTTCTGAGCGCTATTTATTAATTCCTCTATTGAAGTAAAACCATTATGAGGCCAGGGCATTCCATCTTTGCGATAGAAAGCTTTATAAAGATTTATCATCGCATCAATATTATCCATAATTCCATTATTCAATTTATCTAAAGCAAAGTGAGATCCGCCCCAATGGACTAAAATAGCGTCTATTCCTTGGGCTAAGGGTATAAAATCATGGCGCGCGCTACGTAAAGAGCCTATCTCTTCTGGAGAATTACAAAGATAGACAGCCATCAGACGAGTAATACTATTCGTAATAACCGGCAGCTCAAAAATTAAATCTGCCTTAGAAAGCCCAGACAATGGACGAGTTACTGGATCATTGGCTAAAACAATCGCTAATGGCCTTCTATTATAATTATCGCAAGATAATCCGCTTAAGGGGCTAATATTATTATCTATTCTATCAATTAAATTAGTTGATTGATTTTCTATATCAATAGTCCTATCTAATTTATTAAAAATAAAAATTAGCCCTAGGGCTAAAATAGAAAAAATTAAAATTAAAAAAATTTTATTTTTTACATTAAACATTTCTCTGAATTAAACACTGCTTTTTTTTAAAATCTCTTCAATCTTGTTAACAATTTCATCAGGAGTAAAATGTGCTTTAATTAAATAATCTTCAGCGCCTAATTTTAATCCTCTTTCAACTTCTTCCTCTTATCCTAAATTACTCAAAATGATAACTGGAATATTTTTTGTTTCGTTGTCTTTTTTAATTTCTCCAAGTATTTCAAATCCATCCATCCCAGGCAAAACCAAATCTAATAAAATTATCTCATATTTCTTCTCTTTAATTTTTTTTAATGCTTCTTTGCCATCAATAGCCACTTCAACGCTAAAACCGCTATTATTTAACTTACGAGACATAAGTTCTCTAAGAAACTTATCATCTTCAACTATAAGTATTGACTCTTTGTTCATATAATTAATCTAATTGTTTTTTAACTTTATCAACAACTTCGATAGGATCAAAATCTGTCTTAATTAACCAATCTACAACTCCTAATTCTTTAGCTCTACTTAATTCTACTGGTTGACCTGAATTAGAAATAATGATTATTGGAATTCCCTTAAGATTGTCATCTTTCTTAATTTCTTCCATCACTTCAAATCCTCCCATTTTAGGCATAACAATATCTAGAAGAATCAAGTCAGGCTTTTCCTCTCTTAATTTTTCTAATCCTTCCAAACCATCTCTAGCTGCATTAACTTGATAACCTTCCTGAATTAATTTTTTTTGAATAAGTTCAAGCAATATTTCTTCATCTTCTATAATAAGAATTTTTTTCATAATTTTTAATAATATTTATTGTTTTATTGGTAAGCTAAATGTAAAAATAGTTCCTTTATTTTTTTCACTTTTAAAATTTATTTTACCGCCATGAGCTTCAATTATATTCTTACAAATAAATAATCCAAGTCCTGTTCCTTCTGCGTCTGATTTAACAGCATTATCAGCTCTGAAAAATTTACTGAAGATACGGTCGTGTTGTAAATTTGAAATACCTATGCCATTATCTTCAATTATAACATATACAAAAATTTTATCAAAATCCAATGAAATTGTCACCTTTCCGCCAGCTTTGTTATATCTGATTCCATTATCTATTAGATTCTGGATAACAAGCGTTATTTTTTCCTTATCAATTTTAATTTTAGGCAATTGTTTTTTTGGCTTTTTAAATATTAACTTAACTTTTTTCTCTTTACTTAATCCAATTAAAAGATCATTAGTATCTTCTATGATTTTTTCTAGAGAATATACTTCGCGATTATAGATAAAACGGCCTTCTTCAATTCTGTTCACATTAAGCAGGTCATTGATTAAAAGAATCATTCTTTCATTACTTTGATAAGCTTTTTTTAAAAATTCAATCTGTTCTGAAGAAACTTTGCCAACATCCCCATCTAAAACCATATGTAATGACCATTTAATAGCTGACAAAGGTGTTCTTAATTGGTGCGCTGCTATTGCAACAAACTCTGTTTTCATTCGGCTTATTTCCTTATCACGCGTAATATCATGCATAATAATTATCGTGCCAACTATTTCCTCACCAGAAGCGATGGGCACAATAAGTACATCAAAAAATCTTCTTACTGGCTTTTCCAAAATAAATTCATACCTTTGTCCTGTCCATTCTATTTTTTTACCTATTGCTTCATATAACTTATTAACAGCTGAGAAATCAAGGATTTCTTCTATTCTCTTGCCAATAACATCGCTTTCTTTTATTTTTAATTTCTTTTCTGCGTCAGGGTTAACTAAAGTAATTCTTTTATCTTTATCAAAGACAATCAAACCATCAGTTATACTAATCAAAGCGGCTCTTGTTTTGTTCTGTTCTTCTTCAACTTTCTTTCTTGCTTCTTGCGCGTCTTCTAACATGTTAATTAATGCTATTTTTGCTTTTTCTAAATCATTTGTTCTTTCCTCTACTTTTTTTTCTAAACTTTCTTGAAATCCTTTAATTTCAGTAATATCTGAAATAGCTAAAAAACAACCTATTATATTATTCTTATCGTCTTTTCTTATTGAAATAGAAATACTTACTGGAATCCTCTTTTTATTATAAGCGACAAGAATCACTTCGCGACTCTTAACTATTTTGTTTTTTAAGGTCTGTTTAAAATATTTTTGAATTAATTTCTTATTTTCAAATAAAAATTCTATCCCCTTACCAATAATAATTTCCTCATCATAACCAGTAAAATCATTAGCAGCTTTATTTGTATCAACAATAATACCACTTGGATTAATGGTATAAATAGGCAAAGGTAAAAATATAGAAAGCTCTTTAATATATCTTTCTAAATTCTCTAGATCTTCTTTAATTTGTTGCGAAATAAAAGTGTCTTTTTTTTCTTTTATCATACTACTCCCATTCAATTACGTATTCATGATACAAATCTTTGTCAAAAGCGCATTTTGTTTCCTTTATAGTCATTTTATCTGTTTTAACAACAAGATTAGCTATGGCTTTAAAATATCCTTTAAAATAAGCGCAAAGAATAGGATGAATTTTAAAATCCATTAAATGAAGAACTAATTTTTTGTTCTTTATATCAATCTCTGGAGCTTCAAGTTTTCCAACAGAATAATGCTTTTCCCAATACTTAGAACTTTCTTCAAATGTTTTTTCGATAGAAACAAAATATCTTAAAAGCGTCTTAACAATGAAGGAATGTTTTGGAGCAGACATACCCATATTAATAATCTCTTTCCCTCCCCAATTAAAAGTTTCTTCAATAAGCAATAAAGATAGAATTCTCCATCCTAATGGATACCAACCAGTAGATTTTATTTCTTTGCCATAAATATTTTTTTGTCCAAGAGCTTCAAGTTTTTTTCTTAATTCATCTAATCCCTGCTCCCCTTTCTTATCCAAAACATACTTAACATCAGTATGGAATACAGCGCCTCTTGTTTTACCTTTTATTTTTAAAATCTCTTCTACTTCATTTTTATCCAACATAATATATTTTTAAGCTATTTTTTATCTTTTTTTAATTTTTTAATTTCTTTTTTTAGTTCTATCATTTTTATCTCCCTATCTATAGTCAATCTACTAAATCTTTCTAGTTCACTAATTTTTTTTCTAAGCTCTTTTGTTTTCTGTTCAATTATCTGTTCTGTTTCTTTTTTACGAGTAATATCGCATAAAATGATCATTAATCCAAAGATTTCCTGATTTTGCGCAATTACTGGAGCAGTTCTTACTTGAAAAAACTTTTTTGGTTGTTTGCCTAAAATCAATTCGTATTGCTTATTAGCTAATTCCATATGAGCTCCTAGAACCTGACAAAGTTTGTTTATATTAACAAAATCAGTAAGTTCAATTAAAGAAATTCCCAATAAATTCTTATTTTCAACACCTAAAATAGCCATTGCATTAGGATTAATTAAAACTATTTTATGGTCTTGATCAATCATAATCAACCCATCAATTAAGCTGTTAACCACCGCATCAGTTTTTCTTTTTTCCTCAATTAATCTTTCTCTAGATCTAGAAAGTTCGAAATCTTTTCTAACCAACATTTTGGCAATTTTATCTATTTCAGACAATTCTTTCTGTAAACGTTCTCGTATTTCTAAAGATTCTAAATCTCTTTTAATTAATAATTTAACAATATGATCTAATTCCTTTAATTGTTCCTTTAACTTTTTTATTTCTTTTCTTTTTTGACTAGATGTAAGAATCTTCATTTTTTATTAAATGATAATTTTAAAAAATTTATTTTTACCCTAAAACTAGAATACACATCGTCTCATTATGAAAGACAGAATTGCAAATATTAGATTCGATGTTTCCGCCCAAAGGAGCTTGTTCTCCATAAGTATAAAAACCAATTAAAGGCGTTTCTTTTCCAAGAATGTCTTGGATAGCTGTTATCTCTTCTCCAACACGAGAACCAAATAATTTATAACGAGCTATACAGTCAAAAACAAAAACAGCCTTAGGTGTGTTCCCTTTAAGACAAGCTAAAGCATTTTCAGCTGCCTTTTTAGCGGCTTCAATAGCTTTATCTTGATCCCCAATCATTAAACGAATTTCTGAACCTTGAGGAATTTCAGCTGCGCAAGTAATCTCTCCTTTCTCATTAGCAATAACAACGTCTCTAATTAAAAGCTCTGAAGAGCCTTCAACGCTCATGCCTAATGGATATGTATAAGCTAACCTGGCAATTGGTTCTTTTGTTAGCTCTTCTGCTTTTTTACCAAAATAATCCTCATAAATCTTTAAAGCTGGTTTATTGTTTAATTCTTTAAGCACTGCTCCTTCTGATTTAGTAACTTTCATTGGTAAACCAATTGGCTCCCATCCATGTTTAACTCCAATCCCCCAAGAAAATTTTCCAGATAAACCGACTCCAACTACAGCATCATTTAAAACTTTATCCTGATAATAGACAAAAGTCTTTTTAAAAACAAAATCATCGCCAGCTGAACCGCCTATAATAGGAAAGTGCTTTCCTAAAACCGACTGCATTCCTCTAACAATAGCTGCTCCATTGCCAGTTAATCCTTCTAAAATACTTATAAAGAGAGAAATCTTTTGAGGGCTTTTTTTAATAACATCATCTGCTGCCGCCCTTCCAGCTTGATAACTATCTGCTTTTACATTTTTACCTAATCCAATAGTAAATTTAATCTGATCCGAAGCCATAGCCATAACAGCTACATGTTTATTGATTGGGCCTTGTGTAGTAATTTCTCCAGAATCACTACAACCGACAATTAGAGCTCCTTGAGCAGCCATATTTACTCCTTGAAGCATTTTTTCCTGATTTAAAGATACAGAAGAAAAAACCATGATTAAATCAGGTTTTTGTTTAATTTGATCAATAGCTTGCTCACAAGCATCTTGACCTGCTTTTTTAGAATCAACATTATTACTTCTACCAACCCCCACTTTAATTGATTTCATATTTTTTCTTTTCTAAAATTATTTAAATTTTTCTAAGAAAAAACTAAATAATGTTAAAAACTTTTAATTAATTTATTATTTATTATATCATAGAGAACCTCTTTACTAAAGTGTTAAAGTCCAAGCTTTTTAAAAACTTATTAACTTTATCTCTATTATAATCCCCCCATTTTGATTCTTTTAAATTAAAATCAATAGAAATATCTAATTTGATAGTGGCCAAATACTGGCTAAAAAAGGCCTGTTCTTTATACTCTAATAATCTTGCTTTTAATTTAACATTTAGATTGCTAGATTCTAAATTTTTATAAAGCTTTTCCAAACTTCCAAATTGTTTAAGCAATTCAATTGCTGTTTTCTCGCCAACACCAGGAACTCCTGGAATATTATCAGAAGGATCTCCTTTTAACCCCTTAAAATCAATTATCTGATCAGGTCTTAATCTATAACGCTTAAAAATTTCTGACTTATTATAAATAAAAGAATCTTTAATTCCTTTTTTAAAAGTATAAACACTCACATTATTATTAACCAACTGTAAAACATCTAAATCGCCAGTAACAATAAAACTGTTGATTTTCAATTTTTTGTTTTGAATTTTTTTAACAATTGTGCCAATAAGATCATCAGCTTCAAATCCTTTTTTTTCATAAATAGGTATATTAAAAACACTGACCATTTTCTTTATTAAGGGAATTTGATCATATAACTCTTGTGGTGGCTTTATTCTTTTAGCTTTATAATCTTTATACTCTAAATTACGGAATGTAGGGCCTGGCAAATCAAAAGAAACTACTAGATAATATGGATTTAAGTCTTGAATAACTTTAAAAAGAATACTTGCAAAACCATAAACAGCATTAACTAATTTACCTTTTTTTGTTTTCAAAGGTGGCAAAGCATGAAATGCGCGATGAATTAATGCATTGCCATCTATAATTACAAAATTTTTCATTTAATTACAATTTTTCTTTTATTTTTATCTAAGTATTCAAATTTGAGCCATAAAGCATTTTTAGGCAAGATTTTTTTTACTTTCTCAGCCCACTCGATAACAACAAGATTGTGTTTATTATCGATAATTTCTTTAAAATCCAGCTCTAATAAATCTTTATCTTCAATCCGATAACAATCAATATGATACAAAAAATCATATTTTTTCATAATTACAAAAGTGGGACTGGTAATTCTTTGTTTAATTCCTAATCCTTTAGCAAATCCCTGAACAAAAGTAGTCTTACCTCCTCCTAAATCTCCTTCTAAGGCAATAATTACAGCTTTATTTTTTTCTTTTTTTTCTTTGATTATCTCCTCAGCTAAAAATTTTCCTACTTTCTGCGTCTCCCCCGCGCTTTTAGTTATTATTTCTATATACTCCATACGCTTTATACTCCAGTATACTATATTGACCATAAAACTAAAATAGAATAGAATTATGGTAATCAATAACTTGAAGTAATAAAATGGCTTTAACGAATTTTAATACAAAACGAATACAAGAAAAACTAGCTAAAATTAGGAGGGAAGAAGAAGAAGAAGAAGCGAAAAGAACAGCCAAAAAGTTCGATCTATCGTATGTTAACCTAACAATTACACCGATTGATTATGAAAATTTAGCAAATATACCAAGAGAAAAGGCGGAACAAGGAAACATAATCGTTATACAGAGAAAAAACCGCGTTATCGGTTTAGCTTTAACGGATCCCGGTAATCCAAAGGCGAAAGAAGTAATTGAGGAACTTAAAAATAAAGGATTTGAATGTAAAATATTTGTAGTATCTCTCACAAGCTTAAAAAAAGGATTGGGATATTATAATATAATTGAACAACATATAAAAGAACGTCCCTTGAGAAGCGTTCTTATTATCCAAATAAAAGAGTTAGAAGAATTTAAAGAATCTCTGCAAACTGTTCAAAAATTAGAAAAAACAATAAACGTATTGCCCACAAGCCGTTTGTTAACAATTATTATGGCCGGAGCAATTGAAATGAAAGCTTCAGATATCCATATCGAACCTTCTGAAGAAAACATAAGATTAAGGTATAGAATTGATGGTCTTTTACAAGACATTGTTGATTTTCCAATGAACCAATACACTTTCCTTCTTTTAAAAATAAAAATGCTTTCAGATATGCTTCTTAATGTTCATGATATAAGCCAGGATGGAAGATTTTCAATTAATATTTTGGATGATGAAAAAATAGAGCAAGCAATTGATCTTAGAGTATCTGTATTGCCAAGCAGTAAAGGAGAAAGTGTTGTTATTCGCCTTCTTGGATTGTCAACTATTAAATTAGATATTAGGGGGTTAGGCATAAGACTAGATTTATTTAATATAATAAAAAACCAAATAAACCAACCAAATGGAATGATTCTGGCTACTGGACCAACTGGTTCTGGAAAAACAACAACGCTTTACGCCTGCTTAAATTATGTTAATAAACCAGGCAAAAAAATTATTACCGTAGAGAATCCCGTAGAGTATCAATTAAAAGGCGTTACTCAAACACAAATAAGCAGAAGAAAAGGACACACATTCGGCAAAGCGCTTAGATCAATAGTTAGACAAGACCCTGATATCTTAATGATCGGAGAAATGAGAGATGAAGAAAGCGCTGAAATTGCAATACAATTTTCTTTAACAGGCCATCTTGTTTTTTCTACATTACACACAAATAATGCTGCCGGAGCAATTCCAAGATTAAACGGAATGGGAATTGATTCGCCATCGCTTGCGGCAGCCATTAATATGGTAATTGCCCAAAGATTAGTTCGAAAATTATGCACGCACTGTAAAAAAGAATACCAGCCAACCAAAGAAGAATTAGTTATAATAAAAAAAATAATTTCAAGCATTTCAGAGAAATCGGGAATTAAAATTCCAAAAAAAATAACTAATCTATACCAGGCAGAAGGATGCTCTAAATGCCATGGATTAGGATACAAGGGAAGAATCGGCATTTTTGAGCTTTTTGTTATTAGCGATGAAATTAAAACAATTATTTTAAAAAGGGGAGCAGACTATCAATTGCAAGCTAAAGCCGAAGAAGAAGGGATGACAACTCTTATGCAAAGCGCAATATTAAAAATGGTTGAAGGCGAAACCACTTTAGAAGAAATAAAAAGAGTAATTGGATCTCCTGAATTATCAGCAAAACAATTATCAAATAAAGAAGAAAAGAAAATAAAAAAAATAGAATAAAAATATTCTATTCGAAAAAACGTATTAATATCTAAAAAACTGTAGGCAACGACTCTCTGCCTGAGAACAGAAAGAAAAGGTTCTCCGAGGAGTATTCCAGCCAAAGCCAAAATATCCGAAAACTAAGATAAACCCCCATCGAATCCAAAATTAAAAATTGAATCCTTATTGCCTACAGATTTCTAGATATTAAAAAAGGACTTGTTTTAAACAACCTCCATTATTGAGATAATAACAAATTATTATAAAAATGTCAAGCAATATAACTGATCCTAAAGAATTAAATGAAGATATTAGGCTAGATAATACTCTAAGACCTCTATCTTTTAATGAGTATGTAGGACAAGAAAAGATTAAGGACAATTTAAATATATTAATTGAAGCAGCAAAAAAAAGGAATGAACCAATAGAACATGTATTATTGTATGGAAACTCTGGACTTGGCAAAACTACATTAGCTCATATCATCAGCAAAGAAATGGGAGTAAATATTAAAGCAACTTCTGGTCCTGCTATTGAAAAAACAGGAGATCTTGCTTCAATATTAACAAATCTCCAACCGGGAGATATTTTATTCTGTGATGAAATTCATCGCCTTAATAAAACAATAGAAGAAATTCTTTATCCCGCCATGGAAGATTTCAATCTAGATATCATTATCGGAAAGGGGCCCTCAGCTAAAACACTTCAATTAGAATTACCTCATTTTACTCTTATTGGCGCAACAACTCGTAGCGGACTTATTTCTTCTCCATTACGCAGCCGCTTTGGCGCAACTTACAGATTAAATTTTTATGAACAGCTAGACATTGAAAAAATAATTGCGCGTTCAGCAAAAATATTAAAAGTAAACATTGAAAATAATAATACCTTAAAATTAATTGCCCAATGTTCTCGCTATACGCCGCGTGTAGCCAACCGCCTATTAAAAAGAGTCAGGGACTACAGTCAAGTAAGGACTAATGATATAGTCAATGAACAGACAACAAAAGAAGCATTGGAAATGCTGGAGATTGATGAATATGGACTTGAACCGGCAGATCGTTATATTTTAAAAACAATTATTGAAAAATTCGGTGGAGGACCTGTGGGCTTGCGTACTTTAGCTGCAGCCAGCCACGAAGAACCCGAAACAATAACTGATGTCTATGAGCCGTATTTGCTTCAAATAGGATTTCTTGACCGCACTTTGCGTGGTCGTATTGCTACCAAACTTGCCTACAATCATCTTGACATAAAATATGACACTAAAGAAAATAAATTATTTTAGTTATTGATAAATGTTATGACTACCGATTGAATGGAAATATACTATATTATTATTAGCAAATTCAAAAACAATACGATATTTATAATCAATTGAAAAAGACCAAAAATCTCTAAATTTTCCTGAAAGTTTATGAGTTTTTAATTTTTTATCAAAGGGATTTTGACGAAAAATATTTTCTTTCTCTTCTGCTATTTTTTTTATTTTATTTGGCAATTTTTTATAACTTCTATCAAATTTAGAAGAATATAAGATTTTCATAAAATTATCAGCTTTTAGTTTATTATTTTATCTTAAATCTTTAAGAGATCGTAAAACTTTACCTTTACCTGCCGCTATTTCTGCTTGACTTTCTTCTAATTCAGCTAAGATTTTATTTTCTTCTTCATGCTCACGCAAAAGAGCGCGAAAAAATTCGCTCACGCTGGCATATCTGCCTTTTTTAACTTCTCTTTTAACTATTTTAACCATTTCAGCAGGAAGAGAGATATTAATAATATTACGCATATTTTTTATATTTTTTATATTTTTTATTAAAATTTATTTTCGACCCTGTAATAATTTGTAATAATTTATATTACAACATTATCAAAATTAAAATACCTTGTCAATAACTTTATGAATAACATAATTAAAATTATTTCTTATTTATTAATAACTGGAGGTTTTTTTATTTTCTGCCTTCCTTTTTCCGTCAATGCCACAAATGTAGTTATTAATGAAATTATGTATGATTTGCCAGGGATTGATACCGATCATGAGTGGATAGAAATTTTAAATATTTCTGATACTGAAATTGATTTGACTAATTGGAAATTCAATGATGGAAGTAATCATAATTTAAATGAACCGCCTAAAAATGGTGGGCAAGGTTTACTTAAAATTTCGGCTGGCGAATATACGATTCTGACTGGAGACGCTACAACTTTTTTAACTGACCATCCGGGATTTTCTGGTACAGTTATTGATACTGTAATGAGTTTAAAAAATACAAACGCTACATTAAAAATTCTTGATTTAGAAAACAATGAAATTGATTCTATTGCTTATGAAAGTATCTGGGGCGCCAATGGCGATTGGAAAACTTTAGAAAAAATTGATTCTCAAGGTACAAATACTCAAAATAATTGGCAAATAAGCGTACTTGACGGAGGAACGCCTGGAATCTTAAATAGTAGTGGCGCAGAAATTGTTCTTGAAGATAATGGAGAAGAAACATCAATTGAATCAACTACCAGTGGAGTGCCTATTATCCCTGTGAACCAGCCGCCTGTTGCTTATGCTGGAACAGACATAACTGCTTTAATTAATCAAGAAATAATATTTGATGGTTCCTTATCTTCTGACTCTAATAATGACGCGCTAACTTATTTTTGGAATTTTGGAGATGGCGCGACAGATATTGAACAAATATCTAAACATACTTATCTTTATCCAGGACAATATATTATATCTTTATTAGTTGATGATGGAGAATTCTCTGATTTGGATATTATTACAATTAATATCTACAATAAATCAATTATTATCAGTGAATTTTTGCCTGATCCAGAAGGGACAGACGCTGAAAATGAATGGATTGAATTATATAATCAAAGTAATCAAATAGCTAATTTAAGTAACTGGCAATTAGATGACCAAGAAGAAGGAAGTTTGCCTTTTATTTTTCCTGCTAATAGTTTAATAGGCCCTAATCAATTTTTAGTTTTAATAAGATCAATTACTAAAATTGCCTTAAACAATGATAATGACCAAGTCCGTCTTATTTACCCAGACGGCTCTTTAGCTGCTGAAATTAATTATTTAGCTGAGAAAAAAGAAGGATTCTCCATAGCTTTTGACAATAATGATTATTTTTGGACTAAAATTCCTACTCCTGGATCAGCTAATATTATTAGCTCAATTGGTTTAGATTTAGAAACAGAAAATCTATCTAAAAATAATCCTGAGCCAATTATTCAACAAAGCCAAGAAATGCCAGATGTTACGGCTAATACGAATTTAAACCAGAGTCAAAGCTTTGACGCTTC
Source organism: uncultured Candidatus Saccharibacteria bacterium (assembly GCA_964494655.1). Lineage (GTDB taxonomy): Bacteria > Patescibacteriota > Minisyncoccia > Portnoybacterales > UBA2143 > JAHJQT01. The sequence goes on from CAZBRM010000002.1 coordinate 20,637, forward strand.
TGAGGACAGCCCTTCACTGTCAAATAAAGAATTGCTCTCAAACATTTCGAGCGTTATTCAAAACAACCCTAATGATAATATAAATTTTACTGCTTCTTTAGGCCAATCAACACAATTAAATCAGAAATCAAAACTAATTTTATATCTATCAATAATCATCTCTGGCTCTCTATTATTAAGCTGGATTATTATTCAAGTGAGAAAAACGAAAAAAATCTTGCCTTAGAAAGATGGACAGGCATGGTGTTATTAATTTCATTGATTCATGCTCGTTAATAGATTAAAATAAAACTAAATAACTTTTAAAGGAGGATGAGAGAAAATGCCACAATATCGGTTAGAATGGCAAAAAACGGAGCAAATTGAAGGAGCAATAATAACAATCAACTGCGCGAAAGACATTATTGTTAATTGTACAGAAAAAAATCCTGATAAAATAGCTGGAAAAGAAGCCAAAGAAATATTTGATAAGCTCCCAGAATTTTCAGCTACTCTTAAAAAGATAGTTGTTCATTTTCAAAAAGAATTTACTTGACACAAAAGCAAAGCTGGAACAATACTGTTTCGGCTTTTTCTTTTTTCTCCTTTTCCATTGACACCTTTTATTACTCAAAGTATTATTAACATAAGAGGGATCTTTTAATTATGTCAGGACATTCCCATTGGCATTCAATAAAACACAAAAAAGGAGCAACAGATATAAAACGGGGTAAAATTTTTAGCAAAATATCTCGTTTGATTAGTATTACCGCTAGAGAAAAAGGAGGAGACCCTGAATCTAATCCAAAATTACGCGTAGCTATTAATAAAGCCAAAGAAGCGAATATGCCGAAAGACAATATTGAACGCGCGATTAAAAAAGGATCAGGACAAATAGAAGGAGTTAAAATGGAAGAAATCTCTTATGAAGCATACGGACCAGCTGGAATAGCGTTGATTATTGATGTAATAACTGATAATAAGAATAGAGCCCTATCTGAAATAAAACATATTCTTAGCCGTTTTGACGGGAAAATGGCTGAAACCGGAAGTGTTAAATATCTCTTTGATAAAGAAGGAGAAAAATGGACGCCAAAATATCCCATTAAAATCACTGATAAAAAAACAAAATCTCAATTAGAAAAACTTTTTGATGCGCTAGATGAAAATGACGATACACAAGAAATATATAGTAATTTAAAGTAATTTTATGATAATATTAGGAATTGATCCCGGCACTGCCGCCACGGGATATGGCGTTATTAAAAAAGATAACAATCTTGAAATGATTGATTATGGTTGTATTGAAACAACTACTGACTATTCAACTGCTGAACGGCTCAACATTTTAGATAAAGAGTTATCTAAAATAATTAAGAAATATCAGCCAGAAAGAATAGCTATTGAAGATATTTTTTTCTTCAAGAATATTAAAACAGCCATCAAGGTAAGCCAAGCAAGAGGGGTTATTTTAGCAAGAGCGGCAAAAACAAAAATGCAAATAATTGAATACACCCCGCTTCAAATTAAACAAGCAGTAACTAGTTATGGCAGAGCCGATAAAAATCAGGTTCAACAAATGGTTAAGTTATTGCTAAATTTAAAACAAATACCTAAGCCAGATGACGCCGCTGATGCTTTAGCCGCAGCCATCTGTTGCGCTAACTCAACAAGATAAATTTATGTCTATTATAACTCAATATATGATTAATCAAGGCGTATCAAAAGAAGCAATCATCCTGCTTTTAATGCTTCCTGTTGTCGCAACAATCATTGCTTTTGCCAGACAGGTTATCGGCATTAAAGGATTTGGAATTTACACACCTTTAATTATTGCTTTTGCATTTTTAGCTACTGGATTAAAATACGGCTTGGCTTTTTTTATAATAATCATTCTTGTCGGCACATTAACCAGATTGGTTGTTAAGCGCTTTAGATTATTATATCTTCCTAGGATGGCAATTATTTTAACAGCAGTAGTGTTATCTATTCTTATTGTCTTTTTAGAAGGAGCTTATTCAGGACGAAATGGATTAACAGCCGCTTCTATTTTTGCTATTGTCATTATGATTATATTGGTTGAGAAATTCATAGCATCTCAAATAGAAAGAGGAAATAAAGAAGCAATCATTTTAACTATCGAGACCTTAATTCTTTCTATTATTTGCTACTGGGTTGCTATTTGGCCATGGCTTAAAAATTTTACTTTAACTTATCCTTTTTTTATTATCATGGGGACTATTGTAATAAATATATTATTAGGCAAATGGACAGGATTAAGAATTTCAGAATACGCGCGTTTTAGAAAAGTAATTAAATCTATTGAGCCATCTGAAAAAAAATAATCTTGTTATGGTTGATTTTTTAAAAAAATCTAAAAAGCTTTTGGGCATTAATGCCCGTAATCTCACTTATTTACGGCCCTCTAATTCTTTGAGGGCTATTCGTATTGCTGATAATAAACTTTTAGCTAAAAAGATACTATCAAGAAATGGATTGCCTGTTTTGCAAACATATTCAGTTGTCAAAAAAATTGAAGAACTTAGAACGTTTGACTGGACAGGACTGCCATCAACCTTCACTTTAAAGCCCAATAAAGGGTTTGGTGGCGAAGGCATCCTTGTTATATATGGACGAAAAAAGAAACCGCCTTATCCTTGGGTTAAAGCAGATAAGAAATTAATTGAAATAAAGGATTTACAAAGCCATATTCTAAATATTTTAGAGGGTAATTTTTCTAGAACGATCCTTCCTGATTTTGCCTTTTTTGAAGAAAGAATTAAACTTTTAAAATTATTTAAGCCATATAGCTACCGCGGTATACCAGATATTAGAGTTATTGTATATAATTCGGTTCCAGTAATGGCTGAAATGAGATTCCCAACAAGAGAATCAGGCGGCAAGGCAAATCTTCATCTAGGAGGAATTGGAGTTGGCATTGATATGGGCACAGGAACTACCACGACAGCTATACAAAATGATAAAATAATTGAATATATTCCAAAAACAAGATTATCGTTAAAAGGGATGCAAGTGCCTGAGTGGAAAGAAGTTTTACAACTTGCCATTAATGCTCAACAAATAACTAAAATCGGCTTTCTTGGCATAGATATTGTTATTGACAGGGAAAAAGGACCAATAATTTTGGAGCTTAATGCAAGACCGGGATTATCTATTCAAATTGCTAATTTAGCCCCGCTCAACGAGCGATTACAAAGAGTTAAAGGTCTTAAAGTAAAAACAATAAAAAGAGGGGTAAAATTAGCGCAAGATCTTTTTGGAGGAGAAATAGAAGAAGAGTTAGAAGAAATTTCAGGAAGAAAAGTTATTGGTATTAATGAACCAATAGAAATTTTAGATGGAGAAAAAAATAGATATCCAACAATGGCTAAAGTTGATACGGGCGCTTATAGAACAACGTTATGTAAAAATTTAGCCGAACAATTGGGAATTAATCAGATTATTGGTTATAAAAAAGTAAGAGGAGCTTTAGGTTCTGAAGAAAGATCTATTATTAATTTCTCATTTTATTTGGATAAAAGATTAGTAAGCACTGAAGCTTTTATAGCTGATCGAGAGGAATTGAAGTATGATATTATTATCGGAAGAAAAGATCTAAAAAGATTCTTAGTTGATCCCGCAAAAAATGTTTTTATGGGAAGGAGAGGATAAATAAATGATTGTTAAAGATTTAAAAACTTTAAAAGAATTATTTAAAAAGATAAAGACGCCCATATTTGGCATAGGGGCTTATGCTTTTGATCGCCTTGGGTTAGAAAATATTATTTCTAATTACCGGATTATAGTTTTGCGCTATAGTTTAGATACTAAATTAATTGAAAAAGACATTAAAGTGTTTTCCTTAGAAAAAAGAATGGGGACAAAACATATCCGCGAACCGCGCAACGCTACAACCGTTCTAAAACTGCCACAAACCAAAGAATATCTTGATAAATTCAAAAATCCAGCAATGCTTGTATTAAGAGCATCAAGCAAAATGGAAAGAATTTGCAAAGAAAATAACTGGCAACTACTAGCTAATCCTACTTTCTTTGGCAAAAAAATGTTTGAAAATAAGATTAAATTCAGAAAAGTTCTTCAAGAGATTGAGGTTCCTATTCCACCTGGCAAAATATCGCTATTAGATAAATTACATTACGGCCACTTAATAAATAAATATGGCCTGCCTTTTGTGATCCAACACCCAACCAAGGGCGGAGGAAAAGGAACTTTCTTTATTCATAATAAAGAAGATTTTGAAAAAACCATAGAAAAATTGGAACAAAAATGGGACGAAGAAGATGAGAAAAAAATGATTCCGCCAACAGAGGTAATTGTCGCTAAATTCATTCAAGGCCCTTCGCCAAGCATAGCTGGATGCGTTACTCAATATGGCATTCTTTCAACTAGTCTCCAACATCAAATTTTAGACATTTCACAACTTTATAATCCTGAAAAAGGTTCTGGCCTGTTCTGTGGTCATGATTGGACTAGCTCTAATTTTGATGAAGAAATATCTAAACAAGCATATAATTATGTAGAAAAAGTAGGACAACATCTAAAAGAACATGATTATAAAGGAATCTTTGGGTTGGATTTTGTTCTAGACGAAAAAACCAATCAACTTTATTTAGTTGAATGCAATCCCCGTTTACTTGGCACTGGCCCAACCATAAATATGGCTCAATTATTAAACAACGAACCCCCTATTTTAGCCTTTCACGTTTTAGCGTTTCTTGATACTGATTATCAACTAGACATAGACAACATAAATAAATTAATGCGCCAGAAAAAAATAGGCGCTCAAATGATTCTTCATAATTTAACAGGACATTGGGCAAGAAACCATCAACAATTGAAAGCAGGAATCTATAAATTAAATAATAAGTCCTCATTAAAATATTTGCGACCAGGATATGATTTAAAACATCTTGAAAACAAAGAGGAATTTTTATTAGCTGATGGAGTTTCTATAAAAAAATCCCATTTCAGTCCTAATCGCCGACTCTGTCGCATTCTTACGTTAAATCAGGTTCTAGATAGTTCATACAAGAAATTAACGCCTTGGGCAAATAATGTAGTTGAGGTTGTTTACAAATCTTTTCAAATAAAACAGATCCATTTAATTAAGTTTAAAAAATTCTTTTTTCCTAATTTTCTAGCTAAAGGATAAAAAAAAATTTAAAATTGTTAAACTAAAAAACCGCCTTAAACGGGTTTTTGTTAATTAAAATATTATTTCAAATTAAACTCTTATTTGAATGAATTTTCTTTTGCCAACTTGGATAATCATTTTATCTTTAGTAATTATTTCCTGATTATTATCTTTTATCTTATGATTATCTATTTTAACTCCGCCCTGTTCAACTAAACGTCTGGCTTGATTTTTACTTAAACTTAATTTCGTCTTAATTAGTAATTCTAAAATATTATATTTTTTATCGCTTAATTTACAAACAGGCATCTCTGCTGGTCTCTGTTTCTCCTTAAAAATGCGTTCGAATTCTTTTTCTGCTTCTTGAGCAGATTTTTTATTATGATGTATAGAGATAATTTCTCTAGCCAATCTTGCTTTAGCATCTCGCGGATTTAGTTTATCGCTCTTAATATCTTCATCTATTTGCTTAATTTCTTCCATAGGCAGATCAGTACAAAGTTCTAATCCTGGAATAATTAAACCATCAGGCCAAGACATAATTTGGCCAAACATTTGTTCTGGCTTTTCATTTAAAACAATCATATTGCCAGTTGTCTTGCCCATTTTCTCTCCTTTAGGATCAACTAACAACTTAGTTGTTAAAACAAATTTCTCTTTCTTATTAATCGCTTTTATTAAATCCCTACCACAAAGCATATTAAATGTTTGATCATTACCGCCTATTTCTAAATCAACGCCCATAGCCACGCTGTCATAGGCCTGACTTAGGGGATATAAAAATTCATGTAAATAAATTGGTTGATTTTTTTTTATTCTTTCTTGAAACATACTTCTTACAAGCATTTGCTGAACTGTAAACTTAGACGCTATTTTAATTAAATCAACAAAATTTAACTTATCATTCCACTCACTGTTATACATTATTTTAGCTGAATTTTTTCCGGAAAAATCTAAAATTTTATCTGCTTGTTCTTTATAATTTTCTGAATTTTTAAGGACTTCTTCTCTGGTTAATTTTTTTCTAGTTTCGCTTTTATCTGTGGGATCTCCAATCATACCAGTAAAATCTCCAATTAAAAAAATAACTTCGTGGCCTAGTTTCTGAAATTGAGCTAATTTTCTAATTTGAATAGCATGACCAATATGAAGAGTTGATGCTGTTGGATCAAAACCGCAATAAAGACGAATTTTTTTACCTGACTTTAGTATTTTTTCTAAAGATGCCTTATTAGGATAAATATTCTCAACTCCTCTAGTTAGAGCTTTTTGTATTTTTTGTTCTTGACTCATAATTAATTTAATCATATCATCCTTGCCAAAACAGGTCAATTCTGCGAAAATAAGAAAACAATGAAACAAAAAAGAAACATCATCAAAATAATAATATTTTTTATTATTTTTTGTTTTATTTTAACTTTTCTTACAGGAATTGGCGTTTTTGCTTATTTCGCTAAAGACTTGCCTGATCCTACTAAAATAGGCCAGCGCCAAATAGCTCAATCAACTAAAATTTACGATCGCACCGGAAAAATAATTCTATATGATATTCATGGAGAAGAAAAAAGAACAATAATTCCATTTGAACAAATACCTCAATATGTAAAAGATGCAACTGTTGTTATTGAAGATGATAATTTTTATCATCATATTGGAATAGATTGGAAAGGAATTATTAGGGCTATTCTTGCTAATTTTAGAGGAAAAAAAATAGAGCAAGGCGGCTCAACCATAACGCAACAATTTATCAAAAACGCTTATTTGGGAGGTCCACAATCTGAAAGAACCTATACTCGCAAAATTAAAGAAGCTATTTTAGCGCTAATAATGGAAAGAAAATATTCCAAAGATGAAATTTTAAATTCATATCTTAATCAAATTCCTTATGGATCTAATGCTTATGGCATTGAAGCGGCTAGCCAGACATTTTTCAATAAATCAGCTCAAGACATTACGTTGGCCGAAGCAGCGCTTCTGGCCGCGCTCCCGCAAGCATCAAGTTATTATTCTCCTTATGGCTCTCATTTAGATGAACTTAAAGACAGGCAAAATAATATTTTGAACAAAATGATTTCTTTTGGCTATATTACAGAAGAACAAGCCAACCAAGCTAAAGAAGAAAAATTAGAATATGCATCGCAGATAAATCTTAAGGCTCATCATTTTGTCACTATGGTCAAGGAATATTTAGAAGAAAAATATGGCAATCTTTATGCGGATATAAATATGGCAGGATTGAAAGTGCAAACAACATTAGACTGGGACTTACAGCAAATTGCCGAAGAAATAATTACCGAAAAAGCAATTAGAAATAAAGAGAAATATAACGCAAGTAATGCTGCTTTAGTTACTATTGATCCAAAAACGGGCCAGGTTATAGCATTAGTCGGTTCAAAAAATTATGATGAAGATCAATTTAATATTGCTACAAGCCCTCATAGACAACCTGGATCTTCTTTTAAACCATTTGCTTATGCTGCTGCTTTTAAAAAAGGATATACTCCTGAAACAATAGTATTTGACTTACAAACAAATTTTGGAAAATTTGGAACAATAGATTATATCCCAAAAAACTATGATAATAAATTCCGTGGACCAATAAGTTTAAGAAGCGCCTTAGCACAATCAATTAATATTCCAGCTGTTAAAATTCTTTATCTCGCAGGAGTTGATGAAACAATTAAATTAGCCCAAAATATGGGGATAACAACTTTAAAAGACAGACAAAGATATGGACTATCTTTAGCCTTAGGCGGTGGAGAAGTTAAATTAATAGATGAAACAGCTGCCTATGGAGTATTTGCAACTGAAGGAGTTAAATATCCAATAAGTATAATTTTAAAAATTGAAGACGCTAATGGGAATATTCTAGAAAAATATAGAGAAAATCCAACAAGAGTTCTTGATGAACAAACCTCAAGACAAATTAATGATATTCTTTCAGATGATTCGGCAAGAGCGCCTATGTTTGGAACTCATTCAAGGCTTTATCTCCCAGGAATTCCAGCAGCTGTAAAAACAGGAACTACGCAAGATTATGCTGATGGATGGACCATTGGATATACGCCAAGTTTAGTCACTGGAGTTTGGGCTGGTAATAATGATTATGACGAGAAAATGAGACAAGGAGCTGCTGGCGCGAGTGTAGCAGCCCCAATATGGAATGAATTTATGATTAAAGCTTATGAATTTAAAACTAATGAAAATAATGGAGAAAATAAAGAAAACGATGAATTTATTTTACCTAAAAGCGCGGAAAATTTCACATCCCCAGAACCAACCACGACAACCACTAAACCAATACTTAATGGCCAATTTACTTATAATAATAATGTAAAAATTGATAAAATCTCAAGAAAATTAGCAACTGATTTAACACCACCTGATTTAATTGAAGAAAAATCATATCAAGAAATTCATTCTATACTTTATTATATTAATAAAGATGACCCATTAGGTGATTATCCTAATAATCCAAACCAGGATCCGCAATTTGAAGAATGGGAAAAATCTGTTTTAGAATGGGCTCCAGATAATCAAAGCCCTCCAACAGAGTACGATGATATTCATATATTAGAAAATCAGCCTAATATAAAAATTATTCTTCCAGTAAAAAATAGTTTTATTAATCAGTATATCTTAACGATACAAGCCCAAGCAGAAGCCCCCTTAGAAATTAAACAGCTTGATTTTTTTATTAACAACCAATTTATTGGTACCGACAAAATTAAACCTTATTCAATAACTTTTAATATTTTCCCTTACTTATTAGATCAAGAAGAGCAAACTATAAAAGTTAGGGCTTATGATAATGTTTTAAATAGACAAGAAGATAAAATAATTATTAAAACAGATTTTTAAATTAAACCTTAATTGGCATAACTATATAAGAATAATTAATATCTCCAACTGGTCTTATTAAGACTGGTTTAGTATTATCGTTCAAACCTATAATTACTTTGTCACTATAGATATTATTCAAACCGTCCAAAATATAACGGTAATTAAAAATTACTTCAACTTCTTTTCCTTTAATTTCTGCTTCTATTTTAGATTTATTTTCTCCTATATCTGCATCTTTTGAGGAAATTTCAATTATAGATTTTTTAGGATCAACAAATATTTTAATATCATTAACTTTTCCAGTAAATAAGCTTGCGACTTTAATATTATTAATTAATTCGGCTCTATTAATAATTACTTCTGTTTCTGAATTAGATGGGATAATCTGTTGATAATCTGGGTATTGTCCATCTATTAATCTTGAAATTATTTGTGTATTATTAAAATCAAATAAAATTTGATTATTTGATAAAGTAATTTTTACTTCTTCTTGTTCTTTTTTTTCGCTTAAAATTCTAATCACTTCTAATACAGTTCTTTGTGGTATTATAATTGACTGTTCTTTTAATTCTTTAGAATTAATTTCTATATTTTTTTCAGCTAAACGAAAACTATCAGTAGCTGCTAATTTAATTGTATTTTTATAAAAATTTATATATATACCTGAAATTTCAGGTCTAGATTCTGAAGTTGAAGCCATTTCAACTACCTGTATAAAACTATTTTTTAATAAATTATTTTTAATATTTATTAATGGTTGTAATTTAATTTTTGGAATAATTGGAAAATCATCAGCACTTAAACCCTTTAAAATAGATTTAAATTTCTTACATTTTAATTCTAATTGTTTATCTTTAACCCTTAATTCTATTTTTTCATTAGGTAAATTATTAACAAAATCATTAATTAATTTAGCTGGAACAGTAATACTTCCTCTTTCTTTAATTTTTCCTGGAATCCAACAATTAATTCCTATTTCTAAATTAGTTGAAGATATTTTTAATTTATTATTTTCTATAGATAATAAAACATTATTTAATATTGGTAATGTTAAATTTCTACCAATTATTCTTTCAACTATATTTAATGCTTTTTTAAAATTTTCTTGAAGACAAATTATATTCATTTTAATAATTATAATTTAATTAAATTTATTTATTATTAATATTATTAGTATTTATAAATCTGTGTAAAACTCTTTTTTTATAATCTATATATTATGTTTTATAATTTATAATATGTTATTAAAAAAGTAAATAACTTGTGGAAAAATTATTTATTAATTGTATATTTTTTCTTTAATTAAATTAATCTCTTGTTGGAATAACTCGTTGTCCACAATCTCTTTATTTATTTTTCGGCAAGCATACATTACTGTTGTATGATCTCTTCCTCCTAATTTTTCTCCTATATAAGGATAAGAATTATTTAATTCTTCTCTAATTAAATACATGGTTATTTGTCTAGGATGGACTAATTCTTTTTTTCTTGATTTATTAATTAAATCATTTGTGTTTACATCATAAAAATCAGCCACTGTTTTAAGAATATTTTTATAATTAGTTTTTCTTTTTGGCGAGTTAATAATTTGAGATAATATTTGAGGAACTGTTTTTATATCAGGCGCTGTTTTATTTATTTGCGCAAAAGCTATAATTCTATTAAGCGCTCCTTCTAATTCTCTTATATTATTTTGAATATGTGAAGAAATATAATCTATAACATCTTCAGAAATTTTGATTTTCTTTTCTTTTATTTTATTTTTTAAAATAGCTGTTCTGGTTTCTAAATCAGGATAACTAATATCAGCTATCATCCCCCCTTCAAAACGAGAGCGAAGACGTTCTTCTAGAGTTGAAATTGATTTAGGTGGTTTATCTGAGCTTATAATAATTTGCTTATTTTTCTGATAGAGACTATTGAACATATGAAAAAACTCTTCTTGTGTTTTTTCTTTACCAGCAATAAATTGAATATCATCAATAATTAAAGTATCTATTTTATGATATTTATTTTTAAAAGAATCCATTCCTTTTTTTTGGATAGCATCAACTAATTCACTTGTGTATTTTTCCGAGCTAAGATATTTGATTTTTTTATTGGGATATCTTTTAAATAATTCATTCCCCATTGCTTGAAGTAAATGTGTTTTTCCTAATCCAACACCTCCATAAATAAATAAAGGATTATACATTGTTCCCATATGATCAACAACGGCTCTACTGGCCGCCTGGGCCAATTCATTAAAAGAACCAACAACGAAATTATCAAAAGTATATTTAGGATTTAAATTTGTTTCTTTATTAAAACTAAATTCCTGAAAATTTAATTGGTCACCAATATTGGTTGGTATTATTTTTGGTATTGTTTTATTAATAGTATTAGTAAGTGTTTTTTCGTTGCCTATCATAAACTGAATTTCTTTGATGTCTGGAGAATTATTACGAAGAATTTTAAAGATAAGTTTATTATATTTATTTTCAAGCCATTCCTTTGTAAAACCATTAGGCGCGCTTACAGTAATAACGCCATTTTTTTTAGAATGGATCTTAGTGTTCTTAAACCAAGTAATGAAACTAGCTTTAGAAATAGTTAATTCAACTTCGCCTAGCACAGTTTGCCAGAGTTCTTTTAGATTCATATATTATAACTTTTAATTATTGTATCATAATAAAACAAATAAACAAAATACGTGTTTTTGTTAACAAGATGTGTATGAACTGTGAAGAATTATTATTTAATTAAAGCGTGTTTTAAGTTGACTTTAATAAAAAAAAATACTAGAATTAACACATTATGTCTTTCACTTATAATCCCAAAAAGAAGAAAAGAAAAAAAACACATGGTTTTATGGTAAGAATGTCTACTAGATATGGTCGCCGTGTTTTATCTAAACGAAGAGCAAAAAAGCGTAAAAAATTAACCGTTTAATTTTTGGCATGCTTTCAAAAAAATATAAATTAAAAAAGGACAATGATTTTAAGAAAGTATTTAAAAATGGAAGATACAAACAGAAAGATTTTATTAAAATAAAGTTTTTAAAAAATAATTTAGAAATAAGTAGATTTTCTTTTATAGTAGGATTAAAGATATCAAAAAAAGCTGTTCAGAGAAATAAAATTAAACGCAGATTAGAAGAAATTATACGATTAAATTCTAAACGAATTATTATAGGTTTTGATATTATTGTCTTTGTTGATAAAGAAATAATAGAAAAGAAATATATAGAAATAAAAGAAAATTTAGTTTATTTATTAAAAAAATCAAAGCTAATTATTTAAAAAATGGAATTTATAATAAATATATTTAATCAAGTTCTTTATTATCCTTTATTTAATTCTTTAATTTGGCTTTATAGTAATGCCTCTTTTAATGATTTAGGAATAGCAATTGTTATTTTAACGATTTTAATCCGTTTTATTCTTTATCCTCTTTCAAAAAAGGCAATCCAGTCACAAAAAGCAATGAGCGCTTTACAGCCAAAAATAAAAGAGATTCAAAAAAAATATAAAAATAAAGAAGAGCAAGCTAAGCAGATGATGGTTTTGTACAAAGAAAATAAAGTGAATCCAATGACTGGGTGTCTTCCTATTTTAGTTCAGTTCCCAATTCTTATTGCTTTATATCGTGTTTTTTTTACAGGGTTAGATCCTGAACGACTGAATGGTCTTTATAGTTTTGTCCAAAGGCCAGAATCTCTTAATTTTATGTTCTTAGGATTAGTTGATCTTTCCACAAGAAGTATTACTCTAGCTGTTATTGCTGGTATTCTTCAGTTTATTCAATCAAAAATGATTATGCCTAAAAAAATTGCTGGAAAGAAACAAGGGATGAAAATTGGAAATATGGATTTTTCTTCTTTAATGGGTCAGCAAATAACTTATTTTATGCCATTGATAACCGTTTTTATTGCATTAAGTTTACCAGCAGCTTTACCCTTGTATTGGATAGTGATAACTTTATTTGGTATTGTCCAGCAATATTTTACAAAAATAGATAATAAAATTGTTAAAAATCATGGATAAAAAAAATATCATAAAGAAAACTGTTACAGAATTACTAAAATTAATGAATTTTAACGGTAGTGTTTTGATTAACAATTTTGATGAGGATAATATAATAGCTAATATTCAGACAGATCAAGCTGGTTTTTTAATCGGCCAGGCAGGCGCAAGCTTAGATGCTTTACAATGTATCGCAAGGACTTTAGTTAATAAAAAAACCAATGAATCAGTAAAATTTATTCTAGACGTTAACGACTATAGAAAGAATAAAATAGATCTCTTAAAAAATTTGGCAAAAGATATAGCTAAACAGGTTTTATCAAAGAGAGTTGCTGTTACTCTTCAGCCAATGTCTGCTTATGAAAGAAGAATTATACATTTAGCTTTAATTAATGATTCTCAAATAAATACAGAAAGTATTGGATATGAGCCAGAAAGAAGAATAATTGTAAGACCTCGTTAATTAATGTCCATTAAAGCGAAAGAAATTATTAATAATAAAGTCATTAATAGAAGTGGTTATTACTTAGGTAGGGTCGTTGATTTTGATATAAATATTTCAACGCAGGCCATTGTAAGATATTATGTCCAAGGAAATCTCCTTGGATTTTTTAAAAATCCGTTGATTATTAGCTCTAGTCAGGTTATTAAAATAGAGAAAGATAGAATTATAGTTGAAGATGCTATTATTCAAAAAAAAATAACTAAAAAGAAGACAGAATCAAGTATAAAATATGCTCAATAAAAAAATAGCTTATAATAGCATTATTTCATCTGGGGCTAGAATCATTGGACTAGCCCTTTCTTTAGTAATAATTGGCTTTATTACGCGCTATCTTGGCAAAGATGGTTTTGGTTATTATTCGGTTATTTTAGCTTTTTTATATTTTTTTACGGTTCTAGCTGACTTGGGATTATACTCTATTTGTTTAAGGGATATTTCAAGACCTAATGCAAATGAAAAAAAAATAATAAATAATTCTTTTACTTTAAGATTTTTTGCCGGATTATTTATTTTTTCTTTTGCTCCTATAATTGTATATTTTTTTCCTTATACAAATGAAGTTAAATTAGGAGTTTTAATAGGTTCTTTTGGTTTTTGGATGATGTCTAATCATCAGGTTCTAGTGGGTGTTTTTCAAAAATATTTAAAAATGAACAATGTTGCCATAGCAGAACTTGTGGGTAGATTATTTCAATTAGTTTTAATTCTGTTTTTCATCTGGCAAAAATTAAATTTTTTGTTTATTGTTTTCGCTTTTGTAGTGGGCGCTTCGATTAATTTTATTTTGGTTTTTATATTTATTAGAAAATATGTCCGTATTTCTTTTGAATTTGATTTTATTTTTTGGCGCTCTTTATTAAAAGAATCCTTGCCTCTGGCTTTAGCTATTATTTTTACTGTAATTTATTTCAAATTAGATACGATTATGCTTTCTTTAATGAAGCCACCTGCTGATGTTGGTATTTATAATTTGTCTTATAAGTTTTTAGAGAGTATGCTTTTTTTCCCTGCAATGTTTATTGGATTAGTAATGCCGTTAATGTCTAAATATGCTTTTTCCCTAAGAAAAAAATTTAATAAAATTACACAAGAAGCTTTGGATATTTTATTGCTTTTTACTGTTCCATTAATTATCGGAACATTTTTCCTTTCTAAAAAAATTGTTATTTTAATAGCTGGGAAAGATTTTTTATTATCAGCTGGAGTTTTAAATTTGTTGATTATTGCTGGAGGTATTATTTTTTTAGGAGTTCTTTTTTCTAATATGATTATTTCTTTAAAAGAGCAAAAAAAATTAATTTATATTTACGGAATTGGCGCAGGAATTAATTTAATAGCCAATTTTATTTTTATACCTAAATATTCATATTATGGCGCAGCTTGGACAACTATTTTAACTGAATTTATTGTAACAGGACTGATGTTGATTATTCTTTATAGAATACTTAAATCTCTACCATCATTTAATTCTATTTTTAAATATATTTTGGCTGGATTAATAATGGCTATTCCCCTTTATTATTTACATAATTTATCTTTATTTATTCTTATTGTTTTATCTGGTTTAATTTATTTTGGTTTTTTGCATTTAATTAATGGAATACCTTTTAACAATGTGAGGAATTTAATTAAAAAATAATGTTTGCCTGGCTTCTTTTTTTAATAGCATATATCCCATTTCAAATTGCGTTAAATCCTAGTATTAGATTTGATTTGGCGTCTATTAGGGTTTTTATTATTTTCTTCTTTTTATTTTTTGTTGTTAAAAAATTGATTAACAAAGACCTATTTAGAAATAATTATTTTTATAATTTGCAAGGAATTTGTCTAATTCTTTTTTTATTTTTGTCCTGTCTTTCTTTAATAGGCGCAGAAAATATTTTTTGGGGAATAAGAAAAATTATTTTTTTCCTATCTATTTTTCCTCTTTATTTTTTAATTATTGCTTTAATAAATAATTGGCAAAAAATTAAAAAAACTATTTTAATTTTAGCAATTAGCAGCAGTTTTTTAGCTTTAATCGGTTTACTTCAGTTCTTATCTCAATTTGTTTTTGGGCTGGAGAAAACTTATAGTTTTTGGGCTATTAATATTCTGCCTATTTTTTCAGGCTTTAATTTAGGGGCTATGATTTTAGCTTATCCAAGCTGGCTTGTTAATGTAAGTGGAGAAACTATGATGAGGGTATTTTCTCTTTTTTCTGATCCACATATGGTTAGCTTTTATATTGGACTTATTTTGCCATTAGTTATGGTCTTACTCTACTGGACAATTAGAAGAAATCAAGCTAAATTTTCAATTATTTTTATTTTATATTCCACATTATATATTGCATTATTATTGACATTTGCTCGCGGATCTTATATTGCCATTATTATTTCTTTTTTAATTTTAATTTTTCTTTTTTGGAAGTATCTTCATGATAAAAAAATAATTATTTTATTATGCTTGTCTTTGTTGATCTTTATTATTCCTGTAACTCCGATTGCGGATAGATTTTATTCAACATTTAATTTAAGTGAAGGTTCAAACGCTGGACGTTTAGAAATGTGGCAGATTGCTAGCAATATAGGGATGAATAGTTTTTGGAGCGGGATAGGATTGGGAAATTATTCTCTAGCTATTGATTCTGAGTTTGATTATAGAAATCCAGCTACAGCTCATAATCTTTATTTGGATATTTTTTCAGAGATTGGATTCCTTGGCTTAATTGTCTGGTTATTTTTAATTCTAGGAACAATCTGGCAGATTGTTAAAAAATTAAAATTTTTAAATAATGAAAATCAAAAATGTATTTTAATTTGTTTAATTGGCTCTTTATCTTATTTTTTTATACATAGCTTTTTTGAAACAGCGATTTATAGTCCAAGCGTTTTAGCGTTATTAATGATCATCTTAGGTTTATCTACTGTTTTATTTAAAAATAATGCAGAAAATAATTAATTTTATTATTTATTTAATAGTTTTTTCTTTGCCATTATATTTGGTTAGTTTTAAAATTGCCTGGATTCCAATAACGGTTTTAGAATTAATGATTTATCCGCTTTTTATTATTTGGTTATTTTATTTTATTATTAAGAAAAAGAAAATTATAGATTGCAAATTTTATATACCCGCATTATTAATTTTTTTAGGCGCTACTATTTCAACTTTATTATCATTAGACATTCAAGTTAGCGCTGGCATTTGGAAAGCATGGTTTGTCGCGCCAATGCTTTTTTTTGTAGTTATTATTAATAGTCTTAAAACAAAAAAGCAAATTAAAAATATTATTCTTTCTTTTATTTTATCTGGTTCTATTGTTGCCTTAATTTCCTTATTCTATTGGTTTAATGAAAATTTAACATATGATAATAGATTACAAGCATTTTATAATTCGCCAAATTACTTAGCTATGTTTCTGTCCCCTCTTTTATTCTTATCTTTTTATATCTATTCTCTTGTTAAAAACAAGATATTAAAAATATTACTTATTACTGATTATTTATTATTAATAACTGTTATTTATTTGACTTATTCCTATGGAGCCTGGCTCGGATTAATAGGCGCTGTAATTTTTATTCTAATATTTTTAAAGATTAGATTGCGTTATATATTTTTATTTTTTTTAATAATTATTTTATTTTTTTCTTTTCAAGCTTCTAGCTATAAATTTCAAGGATTTCTTGATTTTTCTTATCCTTCTTTAAAATCACGCTTAGTTATTTGGCAAAGCTCCTGGGAAATAATAAAAGACCATTCCTTAATTGGGATTGGTCCCGGTATGTTTCAAAAATATTATTTAGATGAGCAAATTAATTTTGAGCCGTATTTAGAATGGGCTGTTCCTCAGCCGCATAATATCTTTTTGGCTTTTTGGCTGCAGACCGGCATAATTGGTTTAATGGGATTGATCTGGTTATTAATAGTTTTTTTTAAAAACGCATTGAGGTTCGATCTTTGCAAGGGCCGAACTTCAATTATTTTAATTGTCCTTGTTTCCAGTATGATTTGTATATTAATTCATGGGTTAGTTGATACGACTTATTGGAAGAATGATTTAGCAATAATTTTTTGGCTTATTACAGCTCTAATGAGTAAAGTAGGCCGTCTTTCTGATTAATAAATAAAAGATAATCTTCCAATGGCGATAAAAGAAGTTCTTTCGCGTCATAGTCGCTATTATCTTTTATTTTAATTATATCTTCGGTTTCTAAATTAATTTGCCAAATCTCGTCAGAAAATGAGATTTTTTCTTTATAATAGTCATCAGGTAAAACAGCTGATACGGGTATGCTTTTAGGAACTGCACAAAATATTGTTCTATTATCCTGGCTCCAGACGCATTTTTCGGGCAGAGTAATAAAGGTTAATTCTTTTATTATTTGTTCATTTAAATCAACTAATTTTAATTTTAAATTCTTACCCTGGCTGTTTGTTTCTGAAATAAGGATTTTATCTCCAAGAGGAGACCAAAGAGCGGTTAATCCGTATGTTTCTTTGATTATTTTTTTAAGATTATTATCAAATAAGTCAATTGCATAGATAACGCTTTGAGCTAATCCGCTCGGTTTTGTGCGTATTGTTATTTTATTTTCATCGGGCCACTCAACAATCAAATCTTTCATCCTTGTTGATAAAATATTGTTCCATTCAGAGCCATCAGGATTAGCTATACTTATATTGCTATCGCCTGTCTGCGAATCATAGTATTGGTATGCAATTTTCTCCTGTGTTGAAGACCAAGCAATCCATCTTATCTTATAATCTAATAATGTAAAACTATCAGCGTTGTAGTCATATAAATATTTTTCAAGTAGATAATCTTTTTCAAAAATAGCAATAACCTTATCTTTATTTTTAGACCAAAGGACTTTGATAAGCCCGGGTAGATTATTTGAAGATAGTCGTGTTTTATCTGAACCGTCAAAATCTGACTCAAAAATATTTCCATTATTGGCAAGATAGTATCTGGCCTTCTTATTATTAATAATAATCGGTCCAACGACTGGTTCTTGTGAAATAGGTTTTATTCTGCTATCTAAATATTCGTTTGTTGTATTGTTGTCTGATTTTTCATCAGATTTTGGACTTTCTTTAATAAAAAAATTATAAATAGCTAAAATTCCTAATGCGATTATAAGGAGAATTATTAAAATAATTAAGATTTTTTTTAATGTCATAGTTTTATGTAATTTTGTTTATTTTTATTTAGATTTCTGGAGGTTCGCCAATTAGCAAGAGTGGTTGGTATTAAGGTTCTGCTGGTTCTTTAGGGTTTTGGCAAATTGGGCGGCGTTAAGGATGTTAAATCAGGATTAATAGTATTTAAGATAAGATAAGCGCAAAGACCTAAAATTAAACCAGAAATTGCTGCCCAGATGTATTTTTTAGCATCTTCTTTTGAAACAACAGTATCAGAGAGCATATACATGAATCCGCCATAAACCAAAACACCTAAAGCAGCTATGCCTATTAGTAATAATCCAAAAGTATATAGAGATTTAATATAATCCGGTAAAGAAACAGGATCCCCAGCTGTTGGTCCTCCAGGAATAGTTACTTCTATTTTATATTCAGCTGAAGAGAAATTAATATTAATTAAAGAAAAAAAGCAGATTATTATTGAAATTATTGGGATTATGATTAATATTTTTTTCATGGAATTAATGTTATTTCTATTATTCTCTGCGCTTTTTGATTTTTATTATTTTTATTCTCTGCAATAACTTCTAATTTTTTCTTAATTGATTCAGTCAATTCATTTATTTTTAATATAAGCGTATTCGGATTATTTTCATCTATCTTTAAAGCTTCTTGCCCATCAAATTTCCATTTATAATTCAATTCATTTGTATTGTTTATATTAAAGAAATATGGCTTGGTAACGAATTGCGCTTCTTGATTTGATTTAATTTCATATTTATTAGGCAAATTTTTTACATAAAGAACAATTTCTGGTTCAGATGTTTCTATTGATAAATAAGCTATTCCCAAAAAAATATTATTAGTATTTTTTATCTCCAATCTAATTACATTTTTATTATTAATGGTTACTTCCGTATTGAATTTTAAAACTTGTTTGTTTAATCCCGAACTTTCTTCTTGAAAATAATCATTAATAAACCAGTTATAAATTAAATTTTCAGAATCAATTCTAGAATCATCAATGTTCGCGACTACTTCAATATCGCTGCCTCTTACGGGTAATGCTTTGCCTTGATATCCTAATGGCGTGTAGGTATCAGTTGACCATGTTAATGTTATATCTATTTGCGATGTCTGGCTTTGAACTAATCCAGTAATAAAAAACCAGCATCCTATAATCAATATAGTTATTAATAAATAATTTGTTTTTTTTATATCAACCATATTTAAACTTTTCCTTTAGCCAATTTACTTGCCCATTTAGGTAGATAACCTTTTTGTTCTAAAAATATTATAGCAACAAATCCAGTCCAAAAAGGCAAAATACTTACAAGAGGAATAAAATCTCCAACAGTCGCCGTTATAAATTTCCAAGTTGGAAATTTATGAAGCCGAAATAATACCCAAGAACCAAGAATCATAATAACTAAAATATTTATTGACCAGCCAAGTGCTCCTAAGGTTAAGACATCAAGGATATCTTTAATAACAGCTAAGCAAAAAGCTAAGAAAAATTCTACATCGCTGATTTCACTAATTGACTGAGCTGTTTTTCGCTTTTTTTTGACTGTTACGTTAGAATTTTTAGCTCTTTCTTGATTCAATTCTTCTGTGTAATTATTCATAATAATTTCAATTTTTTTCTGTATTGTTTTTTTTATTCTCTTCTTCGGCTAATTCTTGTTTGGCTTTTTCTATTTCAAGTAATTGCGCCGGGTCAGAAGTAATAATCTGGTCTTCGGTGTAAGAAGCTACTACCTGAATAGCAACATGCTTATTTCCGGCAAATAAGATTCCTTCGCCAACAGCGCTTTCTAAAAGCATATATTTTTCTCTTTCGGTTAAATTAAATGTTTCTTTAACTATCTCAATTGACGCAGAAGATTGTTTTAACAACAATTGAAGAGAAGAGTTGGTAACAATTGGTTTTCCGTATTTTGATTTCATGAAATCAGATATATCTTGTGTAATTGTTGTCAGTCCGAGATAGTATTTTCTGCATCTTTTGGCAATACCAAAAAGGAAAGAAGCTGCGTCTTCATGTTGCATCATTATCCATGCCTCATCAACAACCATCATTCTTTTTTTTGTCTGAGAGCGTATAATATTCCATATATATCTAAGGACAATATACATTGCCAGTGGCCTTAATTCATCTTCCATATCTCTAATGCTAAAAACTATTAGTTTTTTATCCAGTTCAACATTAGTCGGCTGATTGAAAAAAATAGCATAGCTTCCGTTTACATATTTTTCCAATCGATTAACTAAGCTTTCTGCACCAGTCATTCCTTTTAAAATAGTGTAGAGGTCTTGCATTAAAGGCGGAGTTATTTTGCTGAAATCCGACTCAGCTGTAATGTCTCTTGCGGCGTATGTTTTTGCAAGGGCTTTATCTATAATTGAATCTTCTTCAGGGGTTAATCCTCCAAGCATCATTCTTAACAGTCCTACTAAATTAATAATATTGCTTCTTAAAATATCAGTAGGATTATCATCGGGTCCAGGTATTGGTAAATCGAAAGGATTAAGGTGATTATTTGATGTTAAAGAGATATCTATAAATGATCCCCCTACTGTTTCTGCCAGATATTTATATTCTTTTTCGGGATCAACAATAATAACTTCTGTGTCCTGCATTAAAGAACGCAGAACTTCTAATTTAACAGAGTATGATTTTCCAGAGCCACTTTTTGCAAATACAACCATATTAGCATTTTCAAGAGTAAAACGGTCAAAAAGGATTAAAGAATTATTGTGCCTGTTGATTCCATAGAGAACCCCTTTATTATCAGTTAAATCGGATGATATAAATGGGAATGTTGAGGATAAGGGAGCCGTGTTTAGGTTGTTATGAACAAGCAATTTATCGCTTTTTAAAGGAAGCGTTGAAATGAATCCCTGTTCTTGCTGAAATACAGCTGGCTTAGCATAAACCATTTGGTTTTCCAGTATTGCCCTTATTTCATTTTCTATTTTATCTAGTTCTTGAGGAAGATCAGAAAAAAAAGTTATATAAAGTCCGAATTTAAAAAGTTTTTCAGCGTTTCTTTGTAGTTTATCTCGCAAATCTTCTATACTTTCTACTGCCGTCTCAAGCTTGGGGTCGCGAATTTTGCCTTTTTCAAGTTGTAATGATATTTGTGATTGTATCTGAGCGCTTTTTTTAGTAAGTTCCTTTAATGCTTTATTTGTATTTATCGGATTAATAAAAAAAGATATGTTCATTTCCCTATCAAGTGTTATGATTGGCGAGAGCCAGGCAGTGTTTAAAACTTGCGGATAAGTAAATATAAAGATAGTTCTAGCGTATTTTTCTCCTATTTGTATATAATTAGAGTTTATTTTTAATCCGCCTGGAGAGATTAAATCAACAAGATTTATATTATGACTTGTTTCTTCTATATTAGAAGTAGATTTTATTTTTTTAAACAATGATAACATATTATTGGTTTCTTAATTCTTTTGCTTTTTGTAGTTCCGGCTCTTCTTTTGCGTTAGGGTTGTATAGTTTATAAAATAGTTCGACTAATTCTTCTGTCTTTAAAGGCGCTGTTTTAACACCCATGCCGCGTAATCCAGCAGCTACGAATTCAACTCTTTGCCAGAGGTTATTTTTGAATTCGTTAAATTCCGTTTCTTTTGTTTCAATGTTTTTGTTTCTTTTAAAGAATTTTCCAAAAATACTCATGTTTTTAGTAATAAAAGGGCTGTAAGGGATAACAACATAAAATGATTCTGTCATAATATTGGTAATTTCTGTAAGCCCCTTAATAAAATCAACATATTCTAATGCCTGTATTTTTAAGAGTTCGTTTTCTTGGTCGATTTGTTTTTCTTCTAATATTTGGATATATGGGTCAATATCAAATTTTCTTGAAGCAACCATAATTTGTATTGGAAAATCAATTGAATTTAAAAAATCCTGATATTTATAAATGAGAGCGTCCTGTTCCTCGGTTGATTTTAAATCAAAATTCAAACTAGTAGCCATTAAAATGGCTCTTATCCCTTTATTTTTAAGAATAACTACATCATCTTTAATCTCTTTAATTTGTATATGTTTTTGGATTAATGCAGATTTGTCTTTACTAATCATATTTTATTAATTACATTTTATTTTTTTCTTTTCCATAAATATAATTTTGGTTTTAGAAGATAACTAATTAATGAACCTACAAAATATATAAATGGCCTTCCATTGAATTTATAAAAAGCAAGAAGCAGGCAAAAAGCAATAACAGGAATAGCTATAATTAAAAAAATCCATAATTCTGCAAAAAACCATAAAATAGCAAGCACGCCTGCGCCTATTAATATATAAAAAAACTGTCTTAGAGTTAACGGTCCGATTATTTTATCTTTTATCTCAATAAATTGAGGAACATTAAATTGCATATTATTTTTTTAAATTAACTATATTTCCATTTAATTGAGGTGTATTGGAATTTTTATTCATGTTCTCATTTTCTCTTGGCCATTCTGAAATCTTATGGATTTTTTTTAAATCATCTTTTACTGGCAGGAATATTGCGCTGTTGATATCTCTAGCAAGTTGACGGGCTGACTCTCTTTCTAAATTACATTCTTTTTCAACCGATCTTAGAAAATCAATTATATTTGTTTCTCCCAATAGAATCATTCCAGCTATATATGAAGCCCACCAAGTTTGGTCATCATTTAAATTATTTTTTTTTGCTATTTCCAACATTTTACTAGCTGTTTCTTCACTAAATATTGTCTTGCGTAAATCTTGAGGTAATTGAAAATATTTAAAATACCTTTGTCTTATTAAGGGGTCAGTAATGTCTTGTAATTGTTTAATTTGATGTGGAGTTAGCATAGTTTATTTTATAACGGATGCTTTTCGCTCCATTCTTTATCGCTTTCTGGTTTTGGTTTTGATACTGCCTTTCCTGTTGTGGTATTATAATATTCTCGAATTTCATCTTTCATGTCTTTCATATTTTTTCCTATAATATCATCCATTAATCTATTATAAAGCACTGGGTTTTCATCACCTGCTTTAATTAATACTGATTTGCCTAATTTGCCGCCAAGTTTAAACTGTTTTTTAAAAGCATCAAAAACCATTTTTTGATTTCCTTCCGATTTTTCACCTGGCTTTCCGATTGCTTCTATTTGAATCTTTTCTATATCTTTAGTTTTTATATTTCCAACTGCTTCGTTAATTTCTTCCTCAACTTTTTTTATGTCTTGTGGATCTATGTTTTTTGCTATAGGCGCTAAATCAAGTCTAGATACAATAACATCTTTTTCTTGGCCATATTTTTTTGTTAATTCTATCATTTTCTTTATTTTCTTATCATCAAAGTTTTTAAGTCCATCTTTGCGTCCTGCTAAAATTTTACCAATAGCAGCTTTGTTTTGTGGATTTGCTGATTCATAGTCTTGTTCAAGATTTTTAGTAGTTCTGTCTTTGTATTTCTTTTCTGCTCCAGCAAAAGCAGTTCTTTCTCTTTCTTCAAAAGCTCGAGGTCCTCTACCTATTTGTTTTGTTGCCCATTTAGCTCCTGTTACTTTACCAACCCATCCCATTTTTTCGCCATAATTACCTATTCCTCTTCCTATTTTTCCAGCTCTCTCAGCCGTTGCCGTTTGAACTCTTCTACCTGCCCATTTAGCACTTCCTTTACCAGCGC
>CAZBRM010000002.1:45012-53697 GCA_964494655.1 uncultured Candidatus Saccharibacteria bacterium
TTACCAGCGCCTTTGGCTATATTAATTGCTCCTGATGCTCCGTAAATGCTTATTTTCTGTGCGACGATAAGTGAGCCAATGAGCATACCACAAGCCAAGATAAATTGAACTAGATTTTCTGGCGCCATTACTTGAGGCATAATTTTTGTCCCAAGAACGTCGTTAGTAACTACTTCACTCATGCCTTCAATGATTTCTCCGCCAGTTTTTGGAGCTTGACCTTTAATGAATTTTAACCAAGAATTAACGCTTAACCAGATAAAGAAAATTGCGGCTGGAGCAAAAAAGACCCATTTGATAAAACTATTCCACCATTTTTCCCATAAGTTTTTCGTGGCTGGTAAAATCCAAAAAAACCAGGCAATAGGAGCTAAAATTAGCAAAAACCAAATAACAAGAACTCTAATTAATAAAAGAAAGGCTAAGGCGGCAAAAACAAAAGCAGCAATAATAGTAAAAATTATTGAAAGAAATAAAGCGGCAATAACTTTCCAAAAAAGATCTCCTTTAATATTACCCCAATCTACTTTAGGCGCTGTTATTTCATAACAATTATTACCCGTAGAAACATTACAAAAAATATTACATGCTGTTTGGTTACTCCAAACTTGATCTGGCAATAATGCCCAGTCGCATCCCCACTGACTTTCAGCTGGTTCTTGAACTGTGCCAACCATTATTTTAGTCAGTTGCATTTGATCGGCAATATTTATAAAAAAATCCTGACTGTCTTCAATAAAAAAATTAGTTAGGACGCCTGAAAAATCAATAATAACTCCACAGAACACCAAACTGAAATTAATTAAAAGAGCGGCGATAATTAATTTTGGCAAAAGCGTTTTCATCCCGTATGTTGTTACTCCTAAAATAGTGGCAAAGGCGATAACCATTAAAATTAAAACAAAGAGCATATTAACTAGGTCACGAACAATTCCCCAGCCATCTTTAACCATTTGAGTATTTTGTAGATTAGTAAAATTAAGAATACCTTGAGCTAAACCAGCTAACCAAACAACTAAACTTCCGATTAATTCTTGCATCATTAAAAGAAAACCGCCTAACATGGTTTTAAGTCCATCAACAATACCAAGATCAGTTTCTGCTTCTGCATCTTCTACTCCAAAAACAAGAACCCCTGACAAGCTAATTGCAATAATCAGTAATATGATAGGAATAAGTTTTTTAATTTTTTTTAGCATAAATCTTATCCGCAACAAATTGGTCCGCAACAGTGGCATAGACATATGCAAGGACCACAAGCTGCGCAAGGATCAAAGAAAAGAATATTATTTTTAATTTCTTCAAGCTCTTTTTCTCTTTGAGCGCAAGCTGATTCACAATATTCGCTTTCCTGATCAATATCTTGACTATTAGAACAACTTGGCGCTCCTTTAATATTTTCTAATTCTAGTTCTAATTCTAATGATAATTTTTCAACTTCTGCTAATATATCATCCATTGATTGCTCATTTTGTTCTATATTCTTTTCTAAATTTTGTTCAAATTCCTTTTCTATTGATTTCTTATTTTCATCAATATTAGAAAATATATCAGGAATAATATTTATTGTATCAATTAATTTTATATCTTCTATTTTACCAAATAATCCTAATGATATCTTATCTTTATCACTCTGAGATTGTTCCATAATATTTCCATCTTTAATCTCTTGGTTAGTTGGTTGTTTTGGATTAATGAAATAAATTATCAGAGAGCTGATTAAAATAAGAGGCAAGAGAATAAATATTTCTTTCTTTTTCATTTTAAGGCGCAAACAGACAGGCAGAAAGATAGCTGTCAGCTGCTTCTTTAATGTTTTTTGCTTCTTCTAATCTTGCATAGAGAGTTCCTGTGGCTGGATAGGACGGAACTCCTCTTTTAATGGATAATGCAAGAGCTAAATTAACAACTTGCATATAAGCGATACTTGCTTCTGCTTTTAAAGCGGCAAATGTGGTGCCTGTCGAACTGCCGTTTATTTCTGTCAGTAATGCTTGTGTTTGCGCAATAACTTTGTCTTCTGCATTATCAAGGTTTTTCTGCGCCAGAACTACTGGATCATTAGGATCATTTGGATCATATATTCCGTCAGATGCTTTATAAGTAGCTTCCCATATAGCAAATTTTTCAGAATACACATCAATAGATAAAATAATTGCAGAGATCTGACTTATCCATGATTGTGTTTTAGCGATAGCGACTTGCAGATCGCTTATTTCCTTTTTTATATTTGTTATTTTATATGTTACATTCGTTTTTTCGTTGCTTGCCCATGAGATAACGCTACTACTACTACAAGCATTATTAGGATCTAATATCTGATCTAAAATTGAGTCGATTTCTTCGTATTTACTAAGGATTAACTTTAAGACAGCTAAGTTTTGTTTTTGCTGGTCAAGCAGGCAATTAGCTCCGGCGCATTCTAGAGTCTCTTTAATTGAAGTCAATGCTGTTTTTAAAAGACTAGCCATTACTTTATTTTCTTCATTATCGCCTGGATTCACTGGCAGTGGCGGTACCGGATTTTCTGACGTTGGAACATCTTCGTCTTGAGCAAAAAGTAGACCGTATCCTTCTTTAAATGTTCTATTAATTAAAGCAGTAAGAATTGCTTGGACGTAAACTGAATAGGGCCCTGCTTTGGCAGATGCTGCTCCTATCTGCGCGTTAAGTGTATCCCTATATCCACCTATGGTATCGCTTACAGTATCGCTTATTGTTTGGCCGGGAGTATGAGAAATACATTTTTTATAACAGGGTCCTGGAATTCCTCCGACAGTGTCAAATGGTTCGGCATTAGGATCAGTACTCGGCTGGCATTTTGCAGGGAGAGAAGGCGTTCCCCAGACATCTTTATATCCTGATGTATATCTTCTTCCTGTATTAGAGTCAACTTGAAGATCAATCGGCCTACCATTAGCATCATACCAAATACAATCTTTAGGACTGAAAAATCCATCTCCTCTGGCTATTTCTGCTTCTTGTTCTTTATTTTCTATGCCGATGATCCTGTTTTTTTCATCTAAGGCTATTAAATAAGCGCTATATACATTATTTCCTCCTTCAGTAAGCTCAATCCATCCTTTCCATCCTCCTTTTGAGAAATCATTATAAAAATCTTCAATATTTTCCACCATATCGGATAAAGTACATTCAGCTTCTTCTTTAAAAGTGGTCTGGGCAAGCATAGCTATCTTTATATCTATATCAAATGGTTCGCAAAGCCAGCCAATTCCCAAATACTGGTCTATAAAAGCTCCCAAAGCGTTATCAACGCCCATTCCGAGCCAGTCGTCCAAACCCATTGTTAAGAATCTTGGTTCGGTTCCATTTTGTATCCAATTAACTATATCATTAGTAAGCTGAGCTAAAATTTGATGCAGAAGAAGGTTGAGAAAAACACCCAAAAGCCATTCCAGTATCGTCCATGTTTTTTCCCAGATTGAAATAAGCAACTTCTCTAATGATATAGCTACATTCTCCCCTCTAAAGAAATTTTGAAGCGCTTCCCAGCCAGTTTCAGGTACAGAATCAGAATCCGTTACAATACTAACTGGACATAATGCTTCTGCTTCTTGGGGATATAATAAAACAGATCCGGCGATTGTTGCGATGATGCATATTATTAGAATTGGCGAAACAGTATTTTTAACTAGTGATTTTTGGAATAATAACATTTTAAAATTATATTATTTTAAATTATATTTTTCTGCTTCAATAATCATTAATTGAAGCGCTTCAGCAAGTTCTTTTTGTTGCGCATCTTTTATTTTTTCTATGGCGATAATGCCTTTTAAAGGATCTGTTTCAAATTCAGTTAAATAACGATATCCCTGATAAGCCATCCAATAAGCTCTAAGGAATTTTTTGTGAATTTGAAGCCAGTCCGACGGCACGGGCACAGTTAATGTTAATTCGTATGCTTTTAAGTGTTGTTGAGATAAACAATTAACTAAATCAAAATTTTTACTATTAATAGCTTCTTCAATTATTTGCTCTTCTTTTTTTCTATTATATTGTCCTTGACAGGAATCAAGGGCTCCTATTCTATCACTAGCTTCTTTAGAATAATTTTGCCCGGCCTCTAAACTATTTTCTTCAATAATTATAAATTCGTAATTTTCTTTTTCAAAAGAAGGTATAAATTCAGATAAAAATCCAACAGATGATTTTTGAATTGCTTCGACAACTTTTTCATCTATAGCTTCCATAACTTTTTGATCTATAGAATTAACATCTTGCGTATTGATTAATGGCATTTGTCCTGATTGTAATTGATTGCTTAAAATATATCCAAGCATTTGGCTTAAATTACCTGGATCTGGCCTATTTAACCCTTGTCCTATTTGCTGGCTGACTTCATCTGTTAATTTGTCATGAGGCGCTTTTTTAGTCGGATCAAAACCAGAAGCGACTTCTTCTCCATCTAAATATCCATCTCCATCAGTATCTGGATTATTAGGATCTGTTTTGTGAATTTCTTCTTCCCAGTCAGCCAGGCCGTCAAAATCATGGTCGTTAATTACATTCTCTGTATTAAAATTTTGAGCAAGCTGTCTAATAATATCAGCTTTGCTATTTTTGCTTTTTAAAATGGCGTAGCCGCTTATTAGCCCACTTATTAATAATATAAAAATGACCAAAAATATATTTATTTTTTTGGTAAATTTTTTTGGAGCATTTATTATTTTCATTATATAATATTATACAACATTTTTAAGGATTAGAAAAACGCTATTTTTATCAGTTATCCACACTCTTGACATTTTGATATAAATAGTTTATCATAACAATAGTTATTTATAAATTTAATATGAATATATACAAGAAGAGGAGGGAAAGAAATGGAAAAGATATTGAAGATTGTTATTTGTCTGAGTTTGTTGGCGATCTGCGCATCTTGCGCGTCAATGGAAAGAATTGGCAGACATACCTTTTATGGGAGTCCTACTGGAGCTTGGACAAGCATTCCAAGCCCGCAAGCCGGTCTTGTGTTGCCAGTTAACCAAAGCCCAGGTGTTTGGGCCGAATGTTGGTTGTTTGAGGGAGGTTTTTCGGAGCGAGATTTAATTACATCTCATCCGACTATTAGAGGTAAGTTAATTTTTGTAAAGTCGCCTCTGAAGCATTTCAAAATTAGTCCGCCCACGAGCCAACCGTACAGCAATGGCGTGGCCTCGTCGGCAATAACTGTCCCGATTCTGCTTCCGACATATCCGGCGCGATATACTTTACTAGTATTTCACCAGAATTTTCGTGGCTGGGTAGTAGAGATGCAGACAATTCAATTCCAGACAACTGGCTATCCGTTTAATGATAAATTTAAGTCCGGTGGACGCATTGTTTATGCTGATAAGGTTATTCGGCTAGCAAAGTGCAAGCCGTATGAAAACCGTCAGTTCAAATTTCATCGGATATATTACCCAGGGCATGCGCTTATGCAGGCCTTTGGATTTTAAGAGAGGTGAAGAAATGAAAGCAGCAATGATTTTAATGATAGTTGGAGTGATGTTTTCTGCCTGCGGGTATATTCATCAGCAGTCGTCTATTATTGCAACTCCGACAACGCCGCGAGTGGTGATTAAGGAAGTGTCTGTTGACGGAAAAGCGCCAGTAAAAACAGAAAATCAAGAATCTTTTTCACGGCCTGACTTGACTCGGGGGTATATTGAAAATCAGGCGTTTCCATACACGCCGAGAGTTTGGTTATTAGCCGGAGGCAAGCAAGTGCTTTTGGTTGGCCAAACAGAAAAAGGACCGCCTCAAGTCCTTGACTGGCAGATTCTAGAATTTAATCTGCCGCCCGGGCTCTGCCAAATTATTGTAGAGTGGTGGGAATATTTGCCACATTACGGAGGATGGAGGCAAATAAGAGCCGAAATGGCTAATATCCAAATTGCTCGTCCTCGCAGAGGTTATTGGAGCGGATATGGCGATAGCTCTCATTATAACTGGAGCGTTGTCATTCGCCCAGATCGTGTTCTTGTTTACGAAAAAGGTTAAGGCGTGTGGTGAGCTTTAATAAGTTTACCCAATCCTTAATTTCAAGATTTTCAGCCCTGGCTTGAATGTTCAAATTACATTCAGTCAGGGCTTTTTTTATTTCTTCTTTATTTACGCTAAGATTTTGTGATAAATTGTTAATTAATTGTTTTCTTGGAGAAGAAAACCCAGCTTTAACTAATTTAAAGAATTTTTTAATATTAATATTTTCTGGTTTTCTAATATCTGTAATTTTAATTATTGCTGAATCTATTTCTGGTTTTGGCCAGAAATTTTCTTTAGGAATATAAGAAATAATTTTTGGCTTGCCGTAAAATTGAACAGAAATAGCTAATAAGTTCATCTTAGGAGATGAAGTACAAATTCTTTGGGCTACTTCTTTTTGGATAAGCAGGGTTATTTCTTCTGGCTGATTTTCTAATTCTAATAACATGCGTATTAAATGTGAAGTAAGATAATATGGGATGTTGGCTATAACTTTGTAGGATAGAGGACGTTCCTTAAAATGTATACATTTTAAGGAACGTCCTCTTAGAATCTCTAAAACATCTCCATGTATTATTTCAATATTCTCATAATCTTTAAGTTCTTGTTTTAACGCTTCAACCATTTGTTTGTCTTTTTCTATAGTAATAATTTTTTTAGCTTTTTTAGATAATTCTTTTGTAAGAATTCCCAGACCAGGACCAACTTCAAGAACAAGATCATTTTTATTTAAATCAGCTGCTTTTATAATTTTTTCAAGCGTATCTTCATTAATTAAAAAATTCTGCCCCATTGTTTTATTGGGTTTAAGATTATATTTCTGAAGTTGTTCTTTGATTTGAGTTTTGGTCATACATTTAATATTCTCTAAATTCAATTAAATGTTTAGGAATATCATTTAGAAAGCGTGAAGGTGGATTAACCATAATTTGGCCCCAAAAACGGCGCTGCTGACTAAAAACAAAATAAGCTTTTTGTCTGGCTCTTGTTATTCCAACATAGCAGAGACGTCTTTCTTCTTCCATTTGTTCTG
Organism: uncultured Candidatus Saccharibacteria bacterium; assembly: GCA_964494655.1. Lineage (GTDB taxonomy): Bacteria > Patescibacteriota > Minisyncoccia > Portnoybacterales > UBA2143 > JAHJQT01. Next base: position 52,034 of record CAZBRM010000002.1, read on the forward strand.
GATCAAATTGGCTTTTTGAATGCGGAAAGATCCCGTCTTCAAATCCGACAATAAATACAACTGGGAATTCAAGCCCTTTAGCACAATGTATCGTCATAAGATTAACCAGATTTTTATTTGTCTCTACCTCGTCGTGGCTAGTTAATAAAGTAATTTCTTCAAGAAATTTTTCTAATCCAGTTCCATTTTTTAATGAATTATATTTTAAAGCTACTGTGAAAAGCTCCCGAATGTTTTCCCAGCGCATTTCCCCTTCTTCGCTAGTTTGTGGATATCTTTCTTTGATGTACTTTTCATAATCTGTTTTTTTAATAATTTCATTAATTAATTCGGTAAGATTTTTTTCTTTGCTTATTTTTCTTAAATCGCTTATTAAATTATAGAAATTATTTAATAGTTCTGGGCAATTTTTTAATAAGTATAATTTATTTATGTTTTTAGTAAATTTAGCTAATCGGCGCGGAGGAATATTAATGATTCTCTGCAAACTTACTAAATCATCTGAATTAGAAATAAATTTGAGATAAGACAATATATCTTTTATCTCTTTTCTCTCATAAAATCTTACAGTTCCAATTATTTTATATGGAAAGTTTGTTTTTAAAAAAGCTTCTTCAACAGCGCGTGATTGCGCGTTAGTTCTATAAAGAACAGTAAAATCGCTTAATTTAAAATTATCTTGTCTAATTAAATTTTCTATTTCTTCAATCAAGAAGTCGCCTTCTGTTTTTTCATTGTCTGTCTGAATAATATTAATTAACGAACCAGTTGGATTTTTTGTCCAGAGATTTTTTTCTTTGCGTTCAGTATTTTTACTTATTATATTATGGCCCGCTTCTAAAATATTCTTGGTTGAGCGGTAATTCTCTTCTAAAAGAATTATTTTTGCTTCTGGATAATCCTTTTCAAAATTAAGAATATTTCTAAAATCAGCCCCGCGCCAGCTGTAAATACTTTGATCGGGATCTGCTATCAGCCAGAGATTATTATGCTCTTGGGCAAGCAGATTTGTTAAAGTATATTGGCCTGTATTTGTATCATGGGCTTCGTCAACAAGAATATATTGCCATTTATTCTGGTATTTTTTTAGGGTATCTGGATTTTCTTGAAACAGCATTGCTGTAAGCATAATCAAGTCATCAAAATCAAGAGCATTTGATTTTTCAAGCGCTTTTTGGTAGCTTTGATAAATTTTGGCTGTTGTTTGTGGAAAATATTCTCTTGCTTGCTTTTCGTAAGAATCAGCGTTAATTAATTCGTCTTTAGCTCGCGAGATTACAGAGAGGATCATATTTGGTTTAAATTGTTCCGCGCTGATATTTAATTCTTGTATTGAGCGTTTAACTAAAGAAAGTTGATCAGCTCTATCATAAATAACAAAGTTTTTTTTGTATCCTATCTTGTCTATCTCTTTTCTTAATATTTGCAAACAAGTAGCATGAAATGTCCCAATAACAGGTTTGAAGGATCGTTCTTGAAGAAGTTTTCTAACTCTTTCTTTCATCTCTTCGGCTGCCTTGTTAGTGAAAGTAACAGCTAAAATACTATCAGCTGGAATGTTTTGTTCAACTAAATAAGCAATTCTGTGTGTTAAACAACGTGTTTTTCCAGAACCTGGTCCTGCAATAACTAAAACAGGTCCCCTGATAATGGCGACCGCTTCT
>CAZBRM010000003.1:0-19788 GCA_964494655.1 uncultured Candidatus Saccharibacteria bacterium
CCTCATCAGGATTTTCCTGAAAATAAGTTCTGACTTTGTTTAATAAGTCCTGCCATTGAAATAACCGTTATTTTATACGGTTATTTTTATTATTCAATAAATAATGTATAATTAAATTATGAATAATATTATTAAATTAATTTTATCTATTATAATCTGTGAAGGGGCTGGTATTCTTGGTAGTATTTTTACTACTAAATCAGTAAGTGGTTGGTATTTAACTATTAATAAGCCAAATTTTAATCCTCCTAGTTGGATTTTTGGACCAGTTTGGATTTTATTATATTTATTAATGGGAATTTCTGTGTTTATTATTTGGTCAAAATTTAATGATCATAGTCTTTTTAAATCAGCTATAATAATATTTTCAATTCAATTATTGTTAAATGTATTTTGGTCTTTTTTATTCTTCGGACAAAAAAGTCCTTTATTAGCTTTTATTGAAATAATTTTTCTTTGGATAGCTATTTTAATAACAATTATTGTTTTTTATAAATTAAATCATTTGTCAGCATATTTATTGATTCCATATATTTTATGGGTTAGTTTTGCATCTGTTCTTAATTATTTCATTTGGAGATTGAATATATAAACGTATAATTAAATTAATTAAGAAAGGAGAAAAAATATGAAAATAAAAAAAGTAACATATTTATCATTAGTATTATTTTTAATAATCGGCTTATATGCTTTTAATACATCTGCGGCTGAATTTCGTTTTATCAAAAAAGGAGGCAATGTGACTGTAGGTCAAGATGAAAAAGTGAAGAATCTTTATACTGCAGGCAATATGATTTCTATTAACGGTGATGTAGAGAAAAGTCTTTATGTGGCTGGGAATGTTATTATAATTAACGGTGATGTTGAAAATAATATTTGTGTTGCCGGAAATACAGTAGTAATACGAGGGAGTGTCGGTGATAGTATTCACGCTGGTGCTGGGAATATTATTATTGATGGAGAGATCAAAGAAGATTTATTTTTAGGCAGCGGCAATATAACTATTTCTAAATCAGCTTCAATTGGTGGCGATGTGATTATTGGAGGCGGGACAGTGGATATTCAAGGACCAATAGCTGGCGATGTTCGTTTAGGCGGCGGACAAGTAATTATTAATAGCAAAATAGGAGGGGAGGTTAATGCAAGGGTTGATGAATTGATACTAGGTAGCCAGGCTGAAATTATTGGTAAAGTGACATATTCATCCTCTAAAGAGGCAACTCTAGAAGAGGGAGCTAATCTTTTAGGAGGAATTGAATTTAATGAGATAAAAAATGTTAAAAATGTAGATAAAGGCAATGCTTTTGGATTCTTTTTTGCTATTTTTTCCATAGGTTTATTAATTAAACTTTTAGGATTAATAACAGTCGGTCTTGTTCTAATCTATGTCTTTAAAGATTTTGTTACTAAAATTGTTAAAGAAGGACTTAGTAATTTCTGGTCTAATCTTGGACGCGGTTTTGCAGCTTTAATTTTAACTCCAATAGTTTGTGTTATTCTTTTAATTACAATAATTGGCGCTTGGATAGCTGGATTAGTTGGAATAGTTTACGCTTTTACATTGCTTTTGACCTCAAGTTTGGCTAGTGTTATTTTTGGTAGTTGGTTGATTAAGGTTTTAAAGAAGAAATCAGAATATCCAATTAATTGGCAAGCAGTAGTCTTAGGCGTGATTGTCTTGCAATTTGTTGTTTTAATACCTTTTGTTGGTTGGTTAGTAGGTTTGATCTTTATGTTAATCGGTTTGGGCGCTATTTCCAGATTAATTTATCAAGGCGTTATTAAAAAATAGTCTAGGTATTGTATAAATAAAAACAGCCCTGATAAATCAGGGCTGTTTTTATTTTGAGGAGCGATTACCAACGATTGTTGCCTCCGCCGCCTCGATTGAAATCTCTTCGTGGACGCTCTTCCATTGGACGAGCTTCATTAACGGTAAGACTTCTTCCTTCAAATTCTTTGCCGTTCCACATTTCAATGGCTTTTTGAGCTTCTTTATCAGAAGACATCTCTATAAAGCCAAATCCTTTTGAACGACCGGACATTTTGTCAGTAATAATTGCTGCTGACTCAACTGTTCCGGCTTTTGCAAAAGCATCTTTCAAGGAATCTTCGGTGGTGTCATAAGACAAACCACCAACATATAATTTCTTAGCCATATTTTTCCTTATTATTTTATTAAGCGTAAGTCGACTTTTTATACTTTTTACTTTTTGACTTACACTTATCGCATAAGGAAAGAGAAAACTTATAAAACTTACGTCTGCTTGTATTATATATGATTATAATTAGGAAGTCAAGTAAATTCTTCTTGCTTGTATTATTTTTTATACTTTGATAAAATAAAAAAACGCTGGGAAGTAGTTTGTTATCCCAGCGTCGTTTTTGACAAAATTGATTATATGGATTCATGATAGATTCTCCTTTCTATTTGTTCTAATAATTCATTGGCAGATGGTATGATTTTTAAAAAAATCTTGTCTTTTTTAGTAGAAATCATTTCTAACAAATTGCTATACTTAATTAAATCTTTTCGTATTTGATTAATTAACTGTTTAATAGTTAATTTTCCAAATACAATTTGAGTTGGCAGCTTCAGTTGTCCATTCTCAAGGAGATTTTCAAGAAAAGGAATCCATTCTTCAATATCCATATATAATTCATCTAAATCTTGCCAAATTTCTTCCTGATTTTCAGTATTCATTTTAATCACCTCCTTTTTATTGTTAATGTGCTTTATTAAAAATAACCATATAACCATATAATAATTATACAACAAAATGAATAAAATAGAAAAAGAAAGTCTTCCTAATCATGTCGCTATTGTTCCTGATGGCAATCGCAGGTGGGCAAAGAAAAGAGGATTAGCTCCCTGGCGCGGACATTTAGCAGGAGCAAAAAAAACTGAAGAGCAAGTTCAAGTAGCTTTTAATTTAGGTCTTAAATGTCTTTCTTATTGGGGAGGATCATATGATAATTTAATTAAAAGAGGTAAAATAGAAATTAACAATCTTTTTAAAATTTATGAAAGGTATTTTAATAAATTAATTAAGGATAAGAAAATTTACGAGAACGAAGTAAAAGTAAATGTGATCGGCCGTTGGCGAGAAATCTTGCCTAAAACAGGTATTAAAGCGGCTGAAGAATTGGTCAAAGCAACAGAAAGTCATAATAAGCGCAAGCTTAATTTTTTTATCGCTTATGATGGAACCCATGAAATGATTTCTGCCATAAAAAGTATTGTTAAAGAGGCTAGAAAAAATAGGAATATAACAGTAACTCCAGATTTATTAAAAGAGCATTTATGGACTAAAGATTTGCCTCCTGTTGATTTGTTAATTAGAACCGGAAGTTATGATGATCCTCATAATAGCGCTGGTTTTATGATGTGGCTTACGGCTAATTCACAATTATATTTTCCAAAAGGATTCTATCCTGACTTTGGAAGAAAGGAATTTATTAAAGCAATAGAAGAATTTCAAAGAAGAGAAAGAAGATTGGGAAAATAATATGAACAAATTAATTGATCAGCTTATTAAACAAAAATATCTTAAAAGCCCAGTTATTATTGATGCTTTTAAAAAAATTAAACGAGCTGATTTTGTTCCCAGGGAAGTAATAAGAGAAAAAGGCGAGGATTTTGTTAATCAATATAATGCTCCTTTGTCAATTGGCTTTAGACAGACAATTTCTCAGCCATTAACAGTGGCTTTTATGTTAGAATTATTACATCCAGAAAAAGGCGATAGAATCTTAGATGTTGGTTCTGGGTCTGGCTGGCAAACAGCCATGCTTTGCCAGATAGTTGGGCTTGATGGTTTTATTCATGCAATAGAGTTAATTCCAGAATTAAAGGAATTTGGAGAGAACAATGTTTCAAAATATAACTTTAAGAATGTAGAATTTATTTGCGGTAATGGTTCTGCTGGATTATTAGACAAAGCTCCTTTCGACAAAATTATTGCAGCAGCAGCTGCTGATGAAATTCCAAAAGCATGGAAAGAGCAATTAAAAATTAATGGGCGTTTGGTTGCTCCAGTTGGAAACAGTATTTGGTTATTAATTAAAAAAGACAAAGATAAATTTGAGAAAAAAGAATATCCTGGTTTTGTTTTTGTGCCATTAATAAATTAATGAAAAAGAAAAGAATAAGAATAAGAATAAATAATAAAAAGCATTTCGTTGTTTTTTTAGCTTCTGTTTTGTTTATAATTTCTATTATTTGCGTTAGTAGCTGTTATTTTATCAAATATCAGATTAGCGCTCCTTTGAATAATCAAGGAACTGAACAAACATTTATTATAGAAAAAGGCGATGGTCTAGAGAAAATTGCAAATAATTTAGAAAAAGATGGGATTATAAGAAATAGCGTTTGGTTTACTGCTTATGTTTTCTATAAAGGATGGGCAGGTCATTTGCAAGCGGGAGAATATTCTTTAGGTTCCAATTTAAATATTGTTCAAATAACAGACAGAATATTTAAAGGAGATGTAATTCCTGAGGAGATAAAAATAACTATTCCTGAAGGATTTAATTTAAAACAAATTGATGCTCGTTTAACTGAGGCTGGTTTGATTGAAGCAGGCGAGTTATCTATTCAATCTCATTTAGAAGGATATCTGTTTCCTGATACTTACGAATTTAATAAAAAAATAGATTTAGATGAGATTATTAATATAATCAAGGAAAATTTTGATAAAAAATTAGACGCTGATTTAATAAATGAAATAAAAAAGCAAAAAAAGACAATTGAAGAAATAATTATTATGGCAAGTTTAATAGAAAAAGAAGTTCCTCTTTATGAAGATAGTCGGATTGTTTCAGGAGTTTTTTGGAACAGGTTAAGCGTTAACTATCCATTACAGTCCTGCGCTACTATTGCTTACGCTTTAGGAAAAGATAAATGGATTTATTCTATTGAGGATACTAAAATTGATTCACCTTATAATACTTATGAGAATATAGGGCTTCCGCCAGGACCTATTTGTAATCCAGGACTTTTAGCCATCAAGGCCGCTATTTATCCTCAATATACAGATTATTATTTCTTTTTATCAAAACCAAGCGGGGAGACGGTTTTTAGTAAAACATTTGAAGAGCATCAGGAAAATATGGCTAAGTATTTGAAATAGATAGTTGACAAGATTATTGATATATAACAAGATTAAGTTAAGATTTGTTTAATAGGTTATGAATAAAAGAGAGGTTTTAAAATCAGACAATATTCAAAAGACTCCAAAAACAAATATACTTGCTATAATTTTGATATTATTTTTATTTCTAGTGTTCGGGGGAATTATTGCTATTATAATTGGTTCTGTGCCAGGAATAGGTGTATTAGTTTCTATATTCTTTAAAATCTTCAGTTGGGATTTATCTGTTGAATTATTTTTGATCATTAATTGGGCAACCACCGCGCTAATAATTGGATCTTTAATTAGTATATTAATTCCAAAAAGCCTTCCTCGATGGAATATTCTATTAACTCTCGTAGCAATTATACCCATATTTAGTTATTTCTTATCTATGGCAGGAATGAGTGATTCTATGGGCAAAGAAAGTATTTCTAGATGGTTTTGGGTAGTTATTCCTCCTTTGTTTTATGCTATAGGAGTTATCATATCTTATCTAATATCAAAAAGAACTAAGCAATCAATTGAAAAAACTCAAAAAAATATAACTAAATCACAGATAATCCTAATACCTTTAATATCATTTGTTTGTGGAGGAATATTCATCATTATTTTAACTTTCATTACCATGTCTACAATGATGATGTTTGCAGAAACAGATTCTTTAGAGGTTATGGAATCCATGATAGCAACCATAGCAATAGTATCTATAGCAATACTTTCAATTATATTTTTTATATTAGGTATTTTCATAAAACGCTTCTTGCCAAAACATTTTCCTAAATGGGGTATCTTTTTAACCATTCCTCTACCAATGTATCAGTTTATATCTTCTATCACTTCAAGTTCTTCTGGGCAGGTAACCATTGAAAATCTTTTTTACTCTTTTATTCCAATTATAGCTTATCTCACTGGATTATTTATAGGTTATAAAAAAACAAATAAAAAAATTGAAACACACTTATATTGACAGGTTTTTAAAAATGGAATAAGATTAAGTTAATTGAATATAAGCCATAGATAATAGGCAACTAGTAAGACCTATTGAGGCAGAAATATAATTATTTTGCATTTGTCTATGGTTTATCCATAGATTTTTTGTTTTCTTTACTTATATACAATGATCACTAAAGAACAAAAAAAAGAAATAATCAAAGATTTAATTGATAAATTGTCTCGCCAGAAAGCAGTTGTTTTTTTTGATTACACAGGATTAGGGGTTAATAAATTTCAAGAATTGCGCAACAAATTAAGAGAGCGGGAAATAGAATGTCAGGCATACAAGAAAACATTAATTAATCTATCTTTAGAAAAAGCAGGATTTAAAGGATTAAAAACAAATGATTTGCCTGGGCAAGTAGCTTTGGTGTTTGGATATAACGATGAAATTCTACCGGCCAAGATTTTATATGATTTTTCAAAGGGAAATAAAGAAATAAAGATATTATCAGGTTTTGTGCAAGGAGAATATTTAGAACAGGCAGCCATAGAGAATTTAGCTAAATTACCTTCAAGGCAAGAATTATTAGGTAAAGTGATTGGCAGTATTTTATCTCCCATATCTAACTTAACTAATATTTTTAATGGAAATTTAATAAAATTAATTAATATATTAAAAAATTTAAAATTAGAAGCATAAAGCTTGAAGTGTTGATGTTTTGAGTTTTATGCTTTAAAATAAAATTATGACAGAAGAAAAAAAACAAGAAGTAAAAGAATCTCCTGAAAAAGAAGAGAAAAAAGAAGAAATAAAAATTCCTTCTAAATTTAAAGATATAATTAAACAGATTGAAGAAATGACTGTTTTAGATTTAGCTGAATTAGTTAAAATTTTAGAAGAAAAATTTGGTGTTAGTTCTATGCCTGTAGCAGCGGCTCCAGTTGCTGGTTCAGGAGCTGGAGTTGAAGCTGGAATAGAAGAAAAGAGCTCTTTTGATATAGAGCTTAAGAATGTTGGAGAACAAAAGATAGCTGTTATAAAAGTTGTAAAAGAAATTACAGGATTAGGTTTGAAAGACGCTAAGGACTTGGTTGATGCCGCGCCTAAGCAAATTAAGCAAGGCGTTAAAAAGGAAGAAGCTGAAGAAATAAAGAAAAAATTAGAAGAAGCCGGAGCAATTGTTGAGTTAAAATAAAAAAATATTTCTTTAAGACAGGGATATTTTATGTCAAAAGAAATTTTAGAACAACTTTTTGATTCATTAGTTAAAGTTAGATTGCTTAAGCTTTTTTTGCGCAATCCTGATGATGCTTTTGGATTATCAGAAATAGCAAAAAAAATCAAAAACGATTCATCTGTCTGTAAGCGCCAGATAAACAAATTAGAAAGTATTAGTTTTATTAACAGTAAAATAAAGAATAAAAAGAAAAAATATTTTGTTAATCGTCATTTTGATTTTTACAACGAATTAAGAACTCTAGTTTTAAAATCAAGTCCTGCTTCAAAAAAGAAAATTTTAAAACGACTCAAAGGTTTAGGAAAAATAAATTTAGCTATTCTTTCTGGTATTTTTGTTGATGCCGAAAATACAAGAGTTGACCTTTTAGTAGTTGGCGATAGTATCAAACAAAAAAAGCTTTTTGTTTTTTTAAAAGATTTAGAAGCAGAAATAGGCAAGGAGATTGATTATGTTATTTTATCTACTCAAGATTTCAAATACAGATATGACATGTTTGACAGGTTTATACGAGATGTCTTAGAAAAGCCGCATGAAAAATTGATTAATAAATTAAAATTTTAATGATTATTACTCCTCATATACTGGCAGGCGCTGCAATTGGCGTCCATTCTCCTAATGTTTGGGCGGCTTTTTGTTTTGGGCTTATTAGCCATTATTTACTTGATTCTTTACCTCATTGGGATTATTTGGAATCTATTAAAATAAGTAAGTTTAATCATTTGGCAAAAATATTAATTGATTTTATGATTGGGTCTATTATTATTGTAATTCTTTTTTGGCCCCTTTCTTTTAATATTTTAATTATATTTGGAATATTTGGAGCGCTTTTGCCTGATTTTATAGAGTTTTTTTATAATAATTTTAAAATTAAGCTTTTATATCCATTTTCATTATTTCATAACAAAATTCATTATTTTAAAAAAATTTCTTTATTAAAAGGACTGCCATTTCAGATTATTATTTTAATAATATCAATTTTATTTATTAAGTGGGGATAATTTGTGGACAAAAAAATGACTATTTTATAAAAATGGCTTCAATAAGCCATTTTTTTATTTTCAATTAATAAAAATTCAATGTTTTTTAGTGTTTGACAGGAATAATGAATTGGCATAAAATGGATACAAGGCAAATAATTGTGGATAGAAGTGGGGATAAGTATACAAAACTGTGGATAAGTCATTATGCTTATAGGAGAATACAAACATATACTTGATACAAAAAAACGATTGGCAATACCAGCGAGGTTTAGGCGTTTTTTTAGTCAAGGAGCTGTTATTACTCGTGGAATTGATAATTGTTTGGTTCTTTATTCATTAAAAGAATGGGAAAACATGGCTGATAAATTAGGCAAGCTGCCAGCTAGTCAAACTGAAGCGCGAAGCTTTGCTAGAGTAATGTTGTCAGGAGCTATGTTAGTAAAATTTGACAGATTAGGCAGAATTCTTATTCCAGATTATTTAAAAGAATATGCTTTTTTAAATAAAAAAGCGGTAGTTATTGGTTTAAATAATCGTTTAGAAATTTGGTCTGAAGAAAAATGGAAAGTTTATAAGCAGCAAGCTGAGAAAAAAGTTGGTGATTTAGCCTCTAAATTAGGAGAATTAGGATTGTAATATGCACAAGCCAGTTCTTATAAAAGAAGTTTTAGAATATTTGAATCCGTGTTCAGGAGAAAATTTCATTGATTGTACGGTTGGTTTTGGAGGACATACATTAGATATATTAAAAAGAATTAAGCCAGACGGAAAAGTTTTAGGAATTGAACAAGACGAAGAAATAATTGCCTTAATCAAAAAACGCGTTGAAAACAAAAAGTTAATCTTAGTAAAAGGAAATTTTAATAATTTGAAAGAGATAGCAAGAGATAATAAGTTTAGTAAGATTAATGGAATTTTATTTGATTTAGGATTATCTTCTTGGCATTTTGATAAAAGTAATCGTGGTTTTTCGTTTAAAGGAGAAGATTTACTAGATATGCGCCTTGATTCAAAGTCAGAATTAACTGCGGAAGAAATAATAAATAAATGGCCTGAACAAGAATTAATTAAAATCTTTGAAGAATACGGCGAAGAAAGATATTCAAAATCAGTTGCTAAATCAATTTGCAGAAACAGGTTAATTAATAGAATAAGAAAAACAAGTCAGTTAAGAAAAATTATTGAGCAGTCAGTTCCAGGTCGGTACAAGCATCATCAAATTCATTTTGCAACAAAAATATTCCAGGCAATCCGTATAGCTGTTAATGATGAATTGAATAATTTAATTAAGGCCTTGCCTCAAGCATTATCTCTTTTGGAGCCAAAAGGAAGATTAGCAGTTATTTCTTTTCATTCTTTAGAAGACAGGATTGTTAAGTATTTTTTTAGAGATGAATTTAAAAAAGGAAATTTAGAAATTTTAACAAAAAAACCAATTATCTCTAATAAAGAAGAAATAAATTTAAATCCAAGAAGCCGCAGCGCTAAATTGCGGGTAATTAAAAAAATATGAGTCCTTATACCAGATCTAAAAAATTTGATCAATCAAATCATAATCGCGGTTTAATTTTGTTCAATACATTATTTGTTTTTGTAATTTTTTGTTTAGTTTTTCTTCATTTAATTCAAGTTAATAATTTAGTGAGCTGTAGCTATCAAATTAGAAATAATACTGAATATTTTAATGAACTTAAGGGAAAAAATCAGAGTTTAAAAATGGAAATTGCGCAATTACAATCGCCAATTAATTTAGATGAAATTGTTCAATCGTTTGGCATGGTTGAAACAGATAATATAATTTATTTAGACAAAGAAAAAGCAGTTGCTGTTAATAGATAATAGTATTATGAAAAGATGGCGTATCCTTTTTTTAATAATTATTGTTTTTATAGTAGGAAGTGGGGTTTTAGCCCGCTTGTTTTCTCTCCAGATTTTGCAGTATGATGATTATATTAAGGTGGCTGAGGGACAGCATGGATTTTATAAAACACTTTATCCTCACAGAGGGGAAATTTTTATGCAGGATTTATCGGTGAGTAAGCGTAATAACGAAGATGCTTATTGCTTATTGGCGATAAATAAAGATTTTGAAGAAATTTATATAGTTCCTAAAAAAATTCAAAACCTACCTATTGAAGATCAAGAAAAATTAGCTAATGAATTATCTCTCTTGCTTAATTTAGATAAAGAAATTATATTGCAGAGAATAAATAAAAAAGATGATCCTTATGAGCCATTAATTAAAAAAGCTAATTATGAAATAGTTGATAAAATTAAAAGTTTAAATATTGACGGCTTAGAAACATCTTTGAAAGAATGGCGCTATTATCCAAACAATGAATTAGCCAGTCATTTAATAGGTTTTGTAGGTATAACCGAACAGGGCAATATTGGTCAATATGGATTAGAAAGTTATTATGAAAATGAATTAAAGGGCAAAAAAGGCCTTTTAGAAGGAGAAAAAGATACATCTGGCTATAGAATTCCTTTTTTAAGCCATAATCTAGAACCGGCAAAAGACGGCTCAAAACTTATTTTAACTATTGATCAGAATATTCAATTTAAAGCTGAAAAGGAATTATCCAAAGCAATTGAGCAGTATAATGCAGAAAGCGGAAATATTATTATAATGGATCCAAAAAGCGGAGCTATTCTTGCGATGGCTAATTTGCCTTCATTTAATCCTAATGAGTATAATAAAGTAGAGAATATAAATGTTTTTTTAAATTCTTCAATTCAGAAGCTTTATGAGCCTGGTTCTGTATTTAAGCCAATTACTATGGCGATAGGACTTGATACCGAGAAAATCAATCCTAATACTGTTTACGAAGATAAAGGAATGATTAATGTGGGAGGAAGCATAATTGGCAATGTTGACGGTAAAGCATATGGTGAGCAAACAATGACTCAAGTTCTTGAAAAATCACTTAATACAGGCGCATATTTTGTTCAGGAACAGGTTGGCAGAAAACATTTTCAAGATTATATGCAAAGATTTAATTTTAATAAATTAACAGGAATAGATTTAATAGGAGAAGTTAATGGGGATATTTCGAACGCTTTTACAAGATATGATATTGACTTAGCGACTATTGCTTTTGGGCAGGGAATTGCTATCACGCCGATAGAATTAGTTGTTGCCATTGGCGCAATTGCAAATGAAGGGAAAATAATGCGTCCTTTTGTTGTTGATAAAATAATTAATTCTGATGGAACTGAAGAAAGTACAGAACCGGAAATACGCGGAAATGCTATATCTTCCGAATCAGCCAAAGAGCTGACCAAAATGATGATCAATGTTACTGAGAATGGATCTGGTCGCTTAGCTAAAGTAGATAATTATAATATTGCAGTAAAGACCGGAACTGCTCAAATTCCTGATTTTGAAAAAGGGGGATATACCGAAGATGTTATCCATAGTTTTATAGGTTTTGCTCCTGCTTTTAATCCTGAATTTATTATGTTAATAAAATTAGATAAGCCGCATGGTCTTAGATTTGCTGCAAGCACTTGCGGTCCTATTTTTAAAAGAATAAGCGAGTATTTATTTAATTATTTAGAAATACCGCCACAATAAAAATTAAAAATTAAATTATGCGTAATATCTTACAATATATTCTTAAAATATTAGCAATAATAACAATTTGGCGATACAGGCCTGTTATTATTGGAATAACTGGAAGTGTTGGCAAAACAGGCACCAAAGAAGCGATTTACAGTGTATTAAATGAAAAATTTAGAACAAGACGGAATATTAAAAACTATAATAATGAAATAGGAGCGCCTTTGACTATTTTAGGTTCTTATTTATCTCCTGAAACAACATTTGGCGGATTATTAGGCTGGCTTAAAATCTTTTCAAAATCATTACTTAATATTATTTACCAAAAAAATTATCCAGAAATTTTAGTTTTAGAACTAGGAGTTTCCAAGCCCGGAGATATGAAATATTTAATAAGTTTTATTCCTGTTAAAATAGGAGTTTTTACAGCTATTGGTGAATTTCCTAGTCACATAGAATTTTTTCCGGAAAAAGGCAAATTAGTTAAAGAAAAATCTTTATTAATCAAATCTTTACCTGATGATGGTTTGGCAGTTTTAAATTATGATGATTTATCAGTTAGGCAAGAAGGAGATGATTTACCTGAAAAGATTCAAACGATGTATTATGGGTTTGGACAGGGCGCTGATTTAAAAATTGAAAATTATGAATTAAAAGCTGATGATATTGAAAAAGGAGATTTTGGAATTAATTTTAAGTTGGATTATAAAGGAAGTTTTGTGCCAATTCGTTTAATTGGGGTTTTAGGCAAACATCAAGTTTTTTCTGCAGCTGCGGCTGCTAGTATAGGATTATTTTTTCATCTTAATTTAGTTGATATTTCGGAAGCATTAAAAGATTATCGTTCTTTGCCTGGTAGGACAAATTTAATTAAAGGAATTAAGCAAACATGGATTATTGATGATACTTACAATGCTTCTCCCTTATCTACTGAGTCAAGTTTAGAAATATTGAATGAGCTTAGCTTAAATTCTTCAAAACAAGTTAGAAGAATAGCTGTTTTGGGCGATATGATGGAATTGGGCGTTGAAACTGAACCAGGTCATAGAATAGTTGGGAAAAAAGCAGTAGAAACATCAGATTTGCTTTTTACTATTGGAGAGAGAGCTCGTTTTATTGCCGATGAAGCAAAACAAAATGGCTTTAATAAGGATAAGGTTTTTGAATTCTCAAGAGCTGAAGATGCTCAATTGCCAATTCAAGAAAAAATAGAAAAAGGCGATATAATTTTAGTTAAAGGTTCAAGATTTATGCGTATGGAAAAAATTATTAAAGAAATTATGGCTGAGCCCGAAAAAGCTGATAAACTACTAATTTAAGAAGTGGACAAATAAAAATGTTTATGGCAAACTATATGTATTGGCCCTATCGTCTAGCGGTTAGGACGTTAGCTTCTCAAGCTGTTAACCGGGGTTCGACTCCCCGTAGGGCTACGTGAAAGGGGGTGACAATATAGATGGAAGAAAAATTAATAGGGAAAATAACTCATTACTTCACTAATATAGGTGTGGCTGTGGTTGAGATTACAAATGGGAAATTAAATACTGGAAATAAAATCCACATCAAGGGAGCGACAAGCGATTTTGAACAAAATATTAATTCTATGCAAGTAGAACATGAAAACGTGGAAACTGCTAAAAAAGGAGATGCTATTGGGGTAAAAGTTGATCAGCAGGTGCGTGAAGGAGATGAGGTTTATTTAATTAGTGAATAAATTTTAATAATGAATCAAAAAAGAAAAAAAACCAGAGTACTGGCTCTTTTGTCTGGCGGCCTTGATTCTATTTTAGCTATAAAAGTTTTACAAAAACAGGGCATAGATGTAACTGGCATAAGTTTTGTCAGTTATTTTTTTAATAGTAATTCAGCTGAAAAAGCGGCAAAGAAATTAAAGATAAAAATTAAAATAATTGATTTTTCAGACGAACATTTAAATATGGTTAAAAATCCGCTTTATGGACGCGGAAAAACAATGAATCCTTGTATTGACTGTCATTTGATGATGATAAAAAAAGCAGGAGATTTTTTAAAAAAGAGCGATTTTAATTTTATTGCTACGGGCGAGGTTTTAGGACAAAGGCCTCTGTCGCAGAATAAACAAGCAATGGATTTAATTGAAAGAAAATCAGGGATTAAAGATTATTTATTGCGTCCTTTATCAGCAAAATTACTTAAGCCAACTATTCCTGAAAAAGAAGGATTAGTAAATAGAGATGATCTTTTAGATATATTTGGCAGGAGCAGAAAAAAACAAATGTCTTTAGCTAAAAAATGGAGGATTAAAGAATATCCATCTCCGGCTGGTGGATGTATTTTAACTGATTCTAATTTTAGCGAGCATCTTAAAAAACTTTTTGATAAATGGCCTGATTGTCATGGTAATGATATTCAGCTTTTAAAATTAGGCAGGCATTTTTGGGTAGAAGATAATAAAATTGTTGTTGGTAGAAATAAAGAGGAAAATGATAAAATAAATGAATTAAAACAAAAAGGAGATATTATAGTTGAGCCAAAAGAATTTCCAGGACCTACGGTTTTAATAAGGAGCAAAAATAAAGTTATGGAAGAGAGTTTGATTAAAGCAAAGGAATTAATAATTAAGTATTCACGGAAAGTAAAGGAATAAGTAGTTTTTTTTAAAGAGTAAGGCGCGTCCTTTGGATGAAAGGTGCCTTTAAGAAATCTGACCAGGCACGGCCTTTCTCGCACAACCTTGCTTCGCAAGGATGTAGCTCTTAAGGCCACGCCTGTTCATCTTTCTAAGGCAAATAACAAGTACACGCTTATAAGAAATCCAAATCACGCCTGTCCATCTTTTTGGATTTCTTAGAACGTGTTATCTTAACACTATGCCTTATTTCTCCTATACTCATATACAATTAGGTTCCCTTACAATTTATAGCTGGGGGTTTTTTATTGGATTGGCCTTTGTTATTTGTTATGGGCTGTTTTTAAGAGAAGCAAGAAGAAACGAAATAGAGCAAAAAATAATTTTCTGGCTTTTTTTCTATGTTTTTATAGGTATTATTTTAGGCTCTCGCTTAGGATATGTTTTACAACTTCCTGATTATTATCTTTCTCATTTTTTAGAAATATTTAAATTTAATGCTGGTGGATTAACTTTTCATGGAGGTTTAATAGGGGCCCTAATAGCGGGCTGGCTTTATTTTAGGAATCAAAAAAAACAGCTTAAAATATCTTTTTTGCAAATAGGCGATATGTTTGCGCCAATTACTGCTTTGGGAATTTTTATCGGGCGGCTTGGCTGTTCTTTAATTAATGACCATCAGGGAGCCATCACTAATCTGCCTTGGGCAATTATATGGCCTGATGGAATTTTGCGCCATCCTGTTGCTGAATATTTAGCTTTAAACGGATTAATTATGTTTTTAGTTTTATGGTTTTTAAGGAAAAAAGTCCAAAAACCAGGCATAATTTTTGTTATTTTTCTGATTTGGCACAGTCTTTCCCGTTTTTTACTTGATTTTACTCGTGTTACTGATACTTATTTAGCTGATCCTCAGTATTTTGGCTTATTTACGAGTCAGTGGATTAGTTTATTAATATTATTTGGATTAGGCGCTGTTTTTTTAAAGAAGCGATATTGACAAGTGTTTTCCTTTTGATTACAGTTTAATTAAGTCAAATACGATTCTATTTTAAAGGAGGTGCAGTCTCCTTTTCAACTAAACTGCAAGTTGTTGAAAATTTCACTCACCTCTGGGCAGTCAGAATCTGACTGCTGGTGTATGGTTCTGGTGGCCCTCTCATGTGTCCTACGGAATTCGTCTCTTTTCTGTGTTTCCTCGTGTTTTTGTATGGGAGTCCAGGCCATGCCTTGAATGTAAGAATTAATCAAAAATTCCCCTCCGGGATGAAGAATCGTATAGGGGTTGCTTCTGGCAACCCCACGACTTAATTTCTTTAACAATTTTATATAAAGGAGGTCAATACTGATGAGTGATTTAGATTATGGAATTAAACTGTTAGCGGATTTAATTAGTTGGTCAGAAGAAGACGTTATTAAGTCTTTGTCTTATCTAAAAGATTATCAGTATTTGCCAAGGATAAAAAAAGACGGTTCTGTAAGAAAATTATACGCACCTCATGATGAATTAAAGAGATTACAAAGAGCTCTTTTAAGAAAATTTTTTTACAGAATTTCCTTATTTGATTCTTTTAGTAGAAGATTCATGGGCGCTGTGCCCAAACGTTCTTATGTTGATAACGCAAATTTGCATTGTTTATGTAAAATCAATTTTGATTTGAGAATAGATTTTAAAGATGCATTTCCTAGCGTTAAACAAAAACATATTAAAGAAATTCTAGAAGAGATTTTTATTAACGAAATTAAAAGAATTCAAGGGGATGAAGAGCTTAAGTATAAAAGTGAATTGGTTGTTAAGGCTGATAGTCCCTTTTTTACCTCTCTTTTTCCATGGAAAAAAGTAAAATGGTTTAGAAAATTAATAAATAACGATAATCCAAAATATCTTGTAATATCAGATCAATTTGTTGAATTACTTGTAAAAATTGTAACTTATAAAGGAATAATGGTGCAGGGAATTCCAACTTCGCCATATTTGCTTAATATTATTATAGTTTATTCTGGGATAATAAAGAGGTTATTAAATTTATTGGAAAAGAATAAAATCTTAGTAGAAAGAGATGATGCTAAAGATAGTTCTCTTTTCTCCATATATATTGATGATTTTGTTATTTCTGCAACTAAACCGATTAATAGATATATAATAAGCAAAATAATTCTTGAAATAGAGAGAGGATTGATTTTTAAAGTTAATCCAAAGAAAACATTGTACTTTGACAGGCGCAGAACAGATTCTTTGATTACCGGATTGCGTATAGTTGAAATGCCTCAACATCATAGTAATCTTAAAACAAAAGAACATCTTACTGCCTTGAAAAACTTGTTAAAAAGCTTGGGAACAAAAACAGGGGATTATAAAGGGATTTTTAAGAAAAGAATGAAAGAGCCAGATATGACGACCCATTTTGAAGCAAGATTGCCTAAGAAAAACATTAGGAAAATAAGGGGGTTAATTCATTTAGCAACGTACAATGAAGAGCTAGATGATGTGGTTAAGGGCCACATGGCAAATCTAAAACCAATATACGGAGTCAATCTGCCTAATCAGATTGCTAATCCATATAAAGAATATGTTGCCCGAATAAAGGGCCGGGGATAGGGATTTAATCTCTATCCCTTTTTTAATCAAAAAAGAGCTATTATCAAATAGCTCTTTTTATTGTATTATATTAATATGGAAAAAATATGGCATAATTTTTCAATTAAAAAAGTTTTTAAAGAACTGAACTCTGGAATTAAAGGATTAAGCGAACAAGAAAGAGAAAAAAGATTAAAAAAATACGGTTATAATAAAATTCCTGAAAAAAAATCTTTTTCAAAAATAAAGATATTTTTAGAGCAACTCAAAAGTCCTTTAATATATATTTTATTTATTGCTGGAATAATAACATTTGTTTTAGAAGAATATTCTGACAGCATCATTATTTTTGCGGCGGTTTTTTTAAATACAATTATTGGTTATTTACAAGAAGAAAAAGCTAATGATGCTCTTGGTAAGATTAAAGAAATTCTGGAGTCAAACGCAATTGTTTTTTGCAGAGGACAAGAGAAAAATATACTTCAAAAAAAAATTGTTCCTGGCGATATTGTTTTTTTAAGAGCTGGCGATAAAGTTCCAGCTGACGCTAGAATAATAGAATCTCATGATTTAAAAATTAACGAATCTTCTTTAACAGGAGAATGGCTGGCCTCTGATAAAAATAAAAAAGTTTTACAAAAAGGAATTCCCTTAGCTGATAGGCGCAATATGGCTTATATGGGAACAGTAATTGAAAGTGGATGGGGGAAGGCGGTTATAGTAGGAACAGGCATAAGAACAGAAATAGGAAAAATAGCTGAAACAGTTGGGGAAACAAAAGAAGAAAAAACTCCCTATCAAAAGAAGTTATCTCGTTTTAGTAAAATTATAGGGGCAGTTATAGTTGTTATTTCAATTGCTATTTTTATTGAAGGCATTGTTACTGGAGGAGAATTTGTTGAGATGCTCACTCTTTCTGTAGCAATTTCTGTAGCTGCTATCCCAAGCGGTCTTCCTGTGGCAATGACTGTTGTTTTAGCTTTGGGTATGCAAAGGATATTAAAAAGAAAAGGATTAGTTCGAAGAATAGCTTCGGCTGAAACATTGGGAAGTACTTCAATAATTTTAACTGACAAAACAGGTACCTTAACAGAAGCGAAAATGAAGGTAGCAGGAATCTTTACTGAAACAAATGGAACAACCTCTAATAGTAAAGCGTTGAAGATTGCTATGCTTTGCAATGAATCATTTGTTGAAAATTTTGATAAGCCGACAAAAAAATGGATTATTCATGGCAGACCCACGGAAAAGGCATTATTTTTAGCTGGTATCCAAGCAGGTCTTTCAAGAAAAAAGCTTGAAAAAAAACAGCCAATGATTGATCAGTTTCTTTTTGATCCTAATTATAGGTATGCGTTTAGTTTGCACAAACTTAATTCTAAAAAGAATATTTTGTATTTAGTCGGTTCGCCGGAAAAAGTTTTATTAATGTCTTCTTTTTTAGATATTGATGGTAAAAAGAAAAAAATGTTTTTAGCTGATATAAAGAGATTAAAATCAAAATATGAAAAGTTAACTAAAAACGGATTCAGGATAATATCAATTGCTTATAGAGAAAGCAATGATGAAAAAATAGATAATAATAAGGAGGAAAAAATAAAAGAAATGGTTTATGTTGGCTTTTTTGCTTTACATGATCCAATTAGAAAAGAAACTAAAGAAGTTATGGACACTTGCCGCAAAGCTGGAATGAAGCCCATTATTGTCACTGGAGACCATATGCTTACGGCAAAAGCAGTAGCTGAAAGGCTTGGCTTTAAAACAAATAAAGAGAATATGATGGAAGGAAGCGATTTAAATAAATTAAGCGATATGGAATTTAAAAAAATATTTAAAAATATTCAAATATATAGTCGCGTAGAGCCGATTCAAAAATTAAAAATTGTTAAAGCATGGCAAAAAGCAGGAAACGTTGTCGCTATGACAGGAGATGGGATTAATGACACTCCTGCTCTTAAACAGGCTGATATTGGTATCGCTTTGGGGTCAGGTACTGATGTTGCCAAAGAAGTTTCTGATTTAGTGCTCTTAACTGATAATTTTAGTATTATTGAATCAGCTATTGAAGAAGGCAGAACAATTATTGATAATATTAGAAAAATAATAACGTATCTTCTTTCTGATAGTTTTACAGAAGTTGTTTTAATTAGTGTCAGCTTGTTTTTTGGTTGGCCCTTACCTGTTCTAGCAGCCCAGATTTTATGGGTTAATTTGATTGAAGATGGTCCTTTGAGTATATGTTTAGCTTTTGAAAAAAAAGAAAAAGATATTATAAAAAGAAAACCGTCTGATTATAATCTTTTTTTATTAAACAAAGAAATGAAAGTATTGATTTTAATTATTGGATTTGTGACTGATATTATTTTACTTGGGCTTTTCTTTTTTCTTTTAAAGTATTCTGGATATGAAATTATTCATATTAGATCAATTATTTTTGCCGGTTTGACAATTGATTCTCTCTTTTATGTTTTTTCCTGTAAAAGTCTGCGTCGCAATTTATGGCATATTAATATTTTTTCAAATAAATTTTTGATTTATGCTTGGATTTTTGGAATAATAATGCTTTTAATGGCCCTTTATATTCCTTTTTTGCAAGAACTATTAAAAACGTCAGGTTTAAACTTATTTGATTGGAGTTTAGTTTTAGGATTAGGCGCATTAAATATTATACTGATTGAATTTACTAAATGGCTGTTTATTAGTAGAAATAAAACTTAATTTAATGTTTTTAATTTATATTATAATTTT
>CAZBRM010000003.1:19888-42361 GCA_964494655.1 uncultured Candidatus Saccharibacteria bacterium
TGGCTTTTTAGTAAAAAAGAGAGGTTCCGTAAGGTTTATAACAACAATAAGCTTAAGCTTAAGCCAGGCCATGTATTTAAAAATATATTTTTTCTGTTTAGTTCTTTAGTATTTTTACTTTTAGCTGCTGAAGGAATTGTTCGTTCGGTTACTTATTTTTCAGTGATTCTAAATTTACCTTTAGTATTAATAGGAATTTTAATTATCGGGCTTGGCAATGCTCTGCCAGAATTGTTTTTTACAATTCAAGCAGCCAAAAAAAGGCAAGGGCTGGATGGTTATCGGTAATTTAATGGGTTCTATTATTTTTTTAATGACTTTGGTTTTAGGCATAGTTGTTTTAATCTGCCCGATTAGAATTGTTGATTTTTCTCCTTTTGCTATTGGCCGTTTCTTTCTTATTCTTTCAGCTGTATTTTTTCTGATTTTCTTAAGAACTGGCAAAAAAATTACCAAAAAAGAGGCCTGGATTCTTTTATTTATTTATTTAATATTTGTAGTAGCGGAGATTTTGTTTTATTAATTAAATTGTGTTAAATTGTGCTTATGGAGTATTTGATTATTTCACTTTTGACTCTTGTTGTTATAGGTTTGATCCTGATGTTTTTTTTGCTGTTCAAAAAAAAGCCAGATAAATATAATTCTGATGGATTGTTAATACTGCAACAACAGATGAATCAATTAAGCCAGGTTTTAGACACCAAATTATCCCAGTCAGCTCAGTCAGCTCAAAAGCAATTTAGTCAAAGTTCTAAAATAATTAGAGATGTTACTGAAAAACTAACCAAGCTTGATGACACCAATAAACAGGTTGTTGGTTTCGCTGAGCAATTACAATCATTAGAAAATATTTTAACTAATCCTAAAAGACGCGGTGTTTTAGGAGAATATTATTTAGAAGAATTATTAAAGAATATTTTCAACCCTAGCCAGTATCAGATGCAGTATCAGTTTGAGGACGGACAAATAGTTGATGCAGTAATATTTTTAAAAGATAAGATGATCCCGATTGATTCTAAGTTTTCTTTGGAGAATTATAATAGGATTATTGGAGAAAATAATCAGGACAAAAGAGTTCAATTAGAAAAGGATTTCAGGCAAGATCTGAAAACCAGAATAGACGAGACAGCTAAGTATATTAGACCCAAAGAGGGAACTTATGAATTCGCATTTATGTTTATTCCGGCCGAAGCAATATATTATGATTTGCTGGTTAATAAAATTGGGGCGATTAAAGTTAATACAAGAAGTTTGCTTGAGTACGCCGTAAGGGAAAAACGAGTCCATATTGTTTCGCCGACTTCTTTTTTCGCTTATTTACAGACAATTTTGGAGGGATTAAGGGGAATGCAGATAGAAGAGTCAACTAAGGAAATTATTAAGTTAGTAGGAAAACTGGATAGGCATGTCAAGGGATATAGTTCATATCACAAAAAACTTGGCAATAGTATCAATACGACAATTAATATGTATAATAGCTCTTCTAGAGAATTGAAGAAAATAGATAAAGATGTAGCTAAGATTACTGGCGGCAAGCCAGAAATAGAAATTAAGAAATTAGACAAACCTTCTTCAGAATAAATTTTTAGAGTCAATGGGACCAAACAAATTATAAACCACATATCTGAGATTTTGTTTTTATAAAAAAACCATCCCTTCCGTCTTAGAAGGCATATACTTGATTTTTATACAGGATATGTATACAATAAACGAAACAGATTGAAAATCAAGAACAGTCCTTAAAATGACGTCCTTTCGCCTTTGGCTCAAGAACATCATTTTGAAGAACTGTCCTTGCGCGTTATGTTTGCAGTAATTAAAACAGGCGGGAAGCAATATTTAGTTTCTCCTAAAGATAAAATAAAAATAGAAAAAATAGAAGCAGAAGAAGGGGGAAAAATCGTTTTTGACGAAGTTTTGTTATTGGGTAATGACGAAAAAGATATTAAGATAGGAGATCCATTAGTTAAAGGCGCTAAAGTTAATGCAAAAATTATTAGACAAGACAAAGCTAAAAAGATTATTATTTTTAAGTATAAGGCCAAAAAACGTTATCAAAAAAAAGCAGGGCATCGTCAGCCCTATACAGAAGTTGAAATATTAAAGATATTATCTTCGTCCGCAAAAAGCGTTGCTTAATGTGTTTTCGTCAATATATTCTAAGTTGCTTCCAAATGATAAGCCGCGAGCCAAGCGGCTTGTTTTAATATTTAATGGCTTAACCATTCGTTCAATATATAAAAAGGTTGTATCTCCTTCAGTTGTAGGATTTAAAGCAAAGATTACTTCCTTAATAGATGGATTGCTTTTTTTTATTCTTTTAATTAATTCATCAATTTTTAAATTTTCAGGACCCAGTCCGTTTCCTGGAGAGATTAGTCCTCCTAATACATGATAAAGACCTGTAAATTGTTTTAATCTTTCTATCGGAGGAATATTTAAAATTGTTTCTACAACACAAATAACGCTTTTGTCTCTTTGGTTATTTGAACAAATAGAACAAAAATCATTTTCTTTATTGGCAATATTAAAACATTGAGAGCAAAGATGAACTTTTCTTTTCAAATTTTTTATTGATTCTGATAATTTTTCCAATTCTTCCTGGTTTTGATTGATAAGATAAAAAGCCAGGCGAGTAGCAGCCCTTGGCCCTATATCGGGCAATCTGCTTAATTGTTTAACAAGATTTTGAATTGTTTCAGGAAACATAATTATTCTTCCAAGTGTCTTTCAAGATTTTTAAAGCTAACTTGGCTTTCATTGAAAAATAGCTCGACTTTTCCAATAGGACCATTTCTATGCTTGGCAATAATTACTTCAGCAATATTTTTTCTTTCTGAATCACGCTTATCTTTGTCTTCTCGATAAATAAATAAAACAACATCTGCATCTTGTTCTATTGCGCCGGAATCACGCAAATCTGAAAGCTTAGGAATTGCAGGAGAACGGCTTTCAACTGCGCGATTAAGCTGAGATAAAGCTAAAATAGGCATATTAAGTTCTCTAGCCAGCGCTTTTAGATTTCTTGATATTTCAGTCATTTGTTGGACGGGCGAGTCAGATGGATTGCGTGGCTGTATCATTTGCAAATAATCAATCACTATTAATCCTATATCATGTTCTGCCTGAATACGGCGAGCCATTGTTCTTATTTGCATAATTGTTGGAGCAGGCGTGTCATCAATAAAAATTGGAGCTATTGATAATTCATCTAAAGAACGCTGAATTTTTTGAAAATCATTGTTAGGCCCTTCTCCTGATAATTTTCCTGTGCGCATTTTCCATAAATTAACTTCTGCCTGAGAACAAATAAGACGGTCAACTAATTGTTCTTTTGACATTTCTATGCTAAAAATAGCTACTGGTGTTTTATCTTTAATCGCTGTGTAACGCGCAAAATCGAGAGCTAATGTTGTTTTTCCTAAACTTGGTCTGGCAGCTAAAATAATTAAATCTGATTTTTGAAAACCGGCTAAATAATTATCTAAATCAACAAATCCGGTTGAAACTCCTCTTGTTGCATTGTCTCCTCTATGTAGTTTATCAATTCTTTCAAATGCTTCTTCTAAATGATTTTTAACAAGAATGAATTTTTGTTTTGTTGATTGCTCAGAAACGCTAAAAATTTTTTGTTCTGCAGAATCAACTAAATTTTCTATGTCTTCAGGTTCCTCATAGCTTAATTGGGCGATTTGGTAAGATGAACTAATAAGATCGCGTAATGTTTTTTTATTCTTAATAATTTTTGCGTAATGCACAACATGCGCGGCAGTTGGAACAGTATTAACTAAACTTGTTAAGTAACTGTTTCCGCCTAGTTCTTCAAGCTGTTTTTTTTCTTTTAAGCGATTTGTTAAGCTTAATAAATCAATCGGCTCGTTTTTTTCGTAAAGCTCAAGCATAACATAGTAAATATTGGAATGTATTCCTTTATAAAAATCATCTGGCTTTAAAATATCAGCGACTTTTATGATCGCATCTTTATCAAGCATTAAACAACCAAGAACTGATTGTTCTGCTTCTATATTCTGAGGCGGCATGCGTCCATCTGATTCAATCGAAAAATTATTTTTATTTGCCATTTTTTAATATTATTTCAATATTATTTTTTTAGCAAGTTAGTATTTTGTTAGTATTTTGGGGAAAGTTTTTGTCCCTGGTTATGATGCGCAGGGACATGTTCAACTCCTTCAATTGTATTTAGAGCCATTTCTTTTTCTTAAAATATATAACCATTATTCCTGTTGTTATAAACATGAAAATAAGGATAACTAACCAAGTATATGAATTTTCTCGAATTATAGGCATATTACCAAAAACATTCATGCCAAAAAAACCAACAATAACGCTCAGGGGGAAAGTAATAAAAGAAACAACTGTAAGGAATTTCATGATATCGCTTAGTTTATAAGAAAGCAGAGAATTATTAGTTTGTTCAATAGATGTAATTAATTCTCTATGATTTTCTAATATATTCCAGACGCGAATAATAGAACCGATAACTTCCTGGGATAATGGTCTTATTTTTTCTCCGAATATTCTGATAGATTTTTTCCCAAGTATTTCTAAGATAGAACGCTGTGGCTTGATTGACCTGCGAAAATCAATAAGATCTTTTTTAGCCATAGCAATTTCAAGAAGCATTTCTTTTTCTTTTCCTTTAAAAACTTGATTTTCAATGTCTTCTATCTTTTTTCCGACATTATCAAGCATTGGTAAACAAGAATCAATTAGCCAATCAAGTATTCCGAAAAGTAAATGTCCACTGCTTTTAAAATGCTGATTTTTATGATAGTCCTGAAGATCGCAATCATTAAAAAATGTTTCTAATTCGGGAATTATTTTATTGTGACTAGTGATTAAAGTATTTTCAGTAACAATAAAATCTAATTCAGTCAGATTTGTTTGTTTTGTTTTAATGTCATAAATTGGAAAATGAAGAACAATAAAAATTTGCCCTGGATATTCCTCTATTTTAGGTCGATGAATAGGTGGTAAAAACTGTTTTGCAATAAATGGATGAAGATTAAATTCTTCTTTTAATTCTTCAAGGTTTTTTTCTTTTGGATCTTGAACATTGAGCCAAATTATATTATTTGCTATAATTTTTTTCATAATGATTATATTTTAATTTATTTCATTTTTATTATTCTATCATATTTTAAATTTATTTGACAACTTAAAAAAAAGTGATAAACTAATATTATAGATATGATTAAAAAGAAGAAGATTGCATACATTCCAGAAGAAGAAATGTCTAATGATAAGTTTAAAAAAGTTAAAGAAAAGCTTAAAGAATGCCAAAAAGAAAAGGAGAATTATTTGACCCAGGCGCAAAGAGCTCGGGCTGATTTAATTAATTACAGAAGAAGACAAGAAGAAAAAATTATACCTGAGATAGTAGCAATTGGTCAGACTAGTATAATTCATAAAATATTACCTGTTTTGGACAGCTTAGAAGTTGGAGCTGAAAAGAATAAAGATGTTGAAAAAATTAGAGAACAAATGATAAGTGTCTTAAAAGAATGTAATATAGAAGAAATTAAAGCTGTTGGAGAAAAATTTAATCCAGAATTTCATGAAGCAGTAGAACAAGTTAAATCAGATAAAAATTCAGGAATTATTATTCAACAAGTTCAAAAAGGATATTTATTTAATAATAAACTTTTAAGGACAAGTAAAGTGAAAGTAGCAAAATAAAATTTTGAGTTTTAAATTTTAAGTTTTAAATTAGTTAAAATTTATAGTTTATAATTTATAATTAAAAAACTATGCCTATTAAATGGCAACCATTTCAAGAATTAAAAAAAAATTCAAATATGCCTGATTTATTTGAACACGAAGACTGGCTTCCTTTTATGCCAATGATGAAAAATGAAAATCCTGCTATTGATATTTATCAAGATAAAAATAATCTTTATATTGAAGTTTCTTTAATTGGTGTTAATCCTAAAGATGTTGAAATTTCAATTAAAGATAATATTTTAACTCTTCAGACCAAAAAAGAAGATAAAAAAGAAATAAAGGAAAAAGATTATTTAAAGAGAGAAATAAGAAAAGGTTCTTTTCGCAGGGTTATAAAGATTCCTGTAGAAGTTAAGGGCGGTAAAGCATTTGCTGAAAGTTTTGAAGGCATACTCAAAATTACTGTGCCTAAAGTTGCCAAAGCGAATTCAAATGCAAAAAAAATTTCAATCAAGATAAAGTAAAAAGGAATAGGCCGTGTCTTCTAAGATTGATTAGATAAGGTACGGCTTATGAACTAATTAAAAATCATGTATTTTGAAATCCTAAAAATCTAACCAGGCACGGCCTTTCTCGCACAACCTTGCTTCGCAAGGATGTAGCTCTCAAGGCCATGCCTGTCCATCTTTTTGGATTTCTTAATTTCTTTAAATTATTATGACTAAAATTATTGGTATTGATTTGGGAACGTCAAATTCAGCTGCGGCTGTTGTTGAAGCGGGAAAGCCAACTATTATTCCTTCAGCTGAAGGAACTGTTGTCGGTGGCGGAAAAGCTTTTCCGTCTTATATTGCTTTTGATAAAGCTAATAATCTTTTAGTTGGAGAGCCAGCTCGCAGGCAAGCAGTAACTAATCCTGAAAATACGATTAGCGCTTTTAAGCGCAAAATGGGAACAAAAGAAAAATATCTTATAAACGATAAAGAATATACTCCGCAGCAACTTTCTTCTTTTATTCTTCAAAAGATTAAAAAAGACGCTGAAGCGTTTTTAGGAGAACCAATTCAGAAAGCAGTTATTACGGTGCCTGCCTATTTTAATGATTCTCAAAGGCAAGCGACTAAAGATGCTGGAGCAATAGCAGGATTAGAAGTGGTTCGCATTATTAATGAGCCAACAGCAGCTTCTTTGGCTTATGGAATTGATAAAGTAGGGCAAGAAGAAAAAATTCTTGTTTTTGATTTTGGCGGAGGAACTCTTGATGTTACAATAATGGACTTTGGTGAAGGCGTTTTTGAAGTTAAGTCAACTTCCGGCGATACGGAATTAGGAGGAACTGATATGGATGAAATTTTAACTAATTATGTTGCTGAGGAATTTAAAAAAGAGAATAATATAGATTTAAAGCAGGATAAAACAGCTTTACAGCGACTCAAGGAAGCAGTAGAAAAAGCTAAAATTGAATTATCTTCCACACTGGAGACAGATATTAATTTGCCTTTTATTAGCGCTGATAATTCTGGTCCAAAACATTTGACGATGAAAATTACCAGAGCAAAATTGGAAGAATTAGTTAATCCAATTATTGAAAAATGTAGAAAACCATTAGAAGAATCTTTTAAAGGTTCTAAATTAACTCCAAATGATATTACCAAAATCATTCTTGTTGGCGGTCCGACAAGAATGCCTTCTATGCAGAAATTTGTTGAAGATTATGTAGGGAAAAAAATTGAGAGAGGAGTTGATCCTATGGAATGCGTAGCTATGGGAGCGGCTATTCAAGGAGGAATTTTAACTGGAGAAACAAAAGATATTCTTCTCCTTGATGTCACACCTTTAACTTTAGGAATAGAAACATTAGGAAGCGTCATGACCCCATTAATTGAGCGTAATACAACAATTCCAGCTTCAAAATCACAGGTTTTTTCCACGGCTGCTGATAATCAGCCCGCTGTCGACATTCATATTTTACAGGGTGAAAGGCCAATGGTTGCTGATAATAAAACATTAGGCAGATTTATGTTAGATGGAATTCCGCCTGCACCAAGAGGAGTGCCGCAGATTGAAGTCTCTTTTGATATTGATGTAAATGGCATTTTAAATGTTAGCGCAAAAGATAAAGCGACCAATAAAGAACAATCAATAACTATAACTGATTCTTCAGCGCTTTCTAAGGAAGAAATAGAAAAAATGAAACAGGAAGCAGAAACTCATTCAGTAGAAGACAGAAAGAAAAAAGAATTAATTGAAGTGCGCAATCAGGCGGATACTTTAATTTTTTCTACTGAAAAAGCACTTAAAGAGACAGGAGATAAGGTTAAGTCGGAAGACAAGAAAGAAGTTGAAGAAAGATTAGAAGAATTAAAGAAGCTTAAAGATAGCAGTGAAATAGATACATTAAAAAAAGCTTTAGATGATTTATCACAAAGCATCCAGAAAATAGGAGCTCAATTATATCAGAAAGTTGAAGAAGAAAAAGCAGAGCAATCAGAACCAGAGATAAAAGGGAAAGGATCTGATTCTACTAAAGAAGGAGAATTTGAAGAAGTTAAAGAGGAAAAGAAGAAAGAGGAAAAGAAGAAAGATTAAGCGATTTGATGCCTTTAAGAAATCTGACCAGGCACGGCCTGAGATTGATTAGATAAGGCGTGGTTAAATTGCGTTTATCCATAGGACACGCCTTGACGAGTACATCCTTCCGCCCTCCGAGCGTAAGAATGTAGCTCTCAAGGCGCGTCCTATTCCTATTCCTCGTTTCAAGATACGGCCTGGATTTCTTGGAACACACTATCATACCTGTCTATCTTTCTAAGGCACGGTTTGGAATGAACCAGAAAACCCTTGACAAAAATTAAATAATCCTGTTAGAATATAATTGCCTAAATATTAGGCATTTTTTTATTATGAATTTAAAAGAAACAATTAAAATTATAAAACAGAGAAAATGGTTAGTTTTCTGGCTGACGGTTTTTGGAGCTGTTTTATTTTTTGATTTATTAGTAATTCAACCGCCTAAATACAAAGCGGGTTCAACTATCTTAGTAGTTCAAAAACAGATAGAAGGACAGGATATTTATAGTATTTCAAAATCAGCTCAATATATTTGTCAAGTTTTGAAAGAGGGAATATATTCTGACAGTTTTTTTGATAAAGTGATTAAATCGCCTTATCAAATTAGAACAAATGATTTTTCTGAAAAATTAAAAGAAAGGCGTAAAGAATGGCAAAAAAACATTGAAGTTAAGATTGTACGCGATTTAGGTCTTATAGAAATAAATGTTTTTTATATTAATAAGGAGAAAACTGAAAATTTAAGCATAGCTATAACAAATGTTTTGAAAGATAATCATGATTTTTATCATGGAAGCGGAGAAAATGTAGAATTAAAAATATTAGATAATACCTTGGTAAGCGAAAAACCAGTTTCAATTAATTTATGGCTTGGCACTTTTTTGGGCGGCTTATTAGGATTTTGCTCTTCCTTATTTTGGATTTTTAGAAAAAGAATAATAAAAGAAAGTTCCTTCTTGGATAGAAATGATTTTTCTATCTAAAAAGGAGTTTTTAAGTTCATTAAAAATTAAATCAAAGTCAAATTGACATTAAACCTAAAATAGGGAGGTGGAAAGAATGAAAACATGGAAAGTTTTGTTGGTTTTGATGATGTTTGTAGGATTGATTGGATGCGCTGGTTCGAGCAATTATTTACCCGAACATGCTTTAACTAATCCAGTTGATGCGGTTTCAATTCCGCATCCAATAGAAATTGAAAAAACTGGAATTAAAACAGTAACTACTTTTGTCGCTGTTATGGATCCAGCTCTTTGGACTGAAATTGCAGTTATTGGTGGTATTTGGCCAGTTTTGGCCCAAACTCTTGAGGGAAAAATACTTAAGGGTTATGCTTATCTGTCCGAAGTGAATTACTGGGGTGATTTTCTCCTGAGATTTGTTTTCTGTTTTTCTAAAGAAGATTTAGGTCAAGTCAAAATCCTTTATTTTAATCGTGATGGCGGTTGGGCTTATCAACTTTCTGGGAAAGAAATCAGATATGATCCAAAAAAATTTGATGATGATAAAGAATATCAAAATAAGATTTTTTCTCAATTTGGTATGACTTTATCACAAATGGATTCTTTTTGGATAGAATATTTGGGGAAAAAGGAGATTGAAGTTCCGGATGATTTATCCAGTATTCAAGAAATGGTTATTGGTTCTCCGGAATGGAAGAATTATAAAAAAAAGTTAGCCAGCGTTATGAAATATAATTATAAAATGGCTAATGGAAAAATTAGAACTGGCTATCTTCCCTTAGATGCGTTTCGTCAGGAAGCAGTCAGAATACCCGGATTTAATGGCGCAGAGCGTTTTCTTGAAAGGGCTAAGCTTCCATTAATTGCCTTACCATTTACAGGTATTGGGTTGGTAACCATAGCTGCTATCAATATTGTTGGCGATGCTGTTGTAGCTGGAGTAGACGACGATTGGTCTGGCTATTATGCTAGAGCAAAAATTGTTCGTTATCAAATGGCGCCTTTATTCAGACAAATCTGCCTAGTCTACAAGAAACTTTTAGAAGGCAGAGATGAAAGGATAAAAACACTGGAAAGAGAAGTTAGATTTCAAAAAATCCTATCAAAATGAAGGTAATTCCAAATTGGAAAAAGGAGAAGAGAGATGAAAAAGATAGTTTTGGCATTAATGATGGTGTGGATGATAATTGGAATGGTTTTCACAGCTGATGCATTTGGAGAGGAGCAAGAGAATATTTATATCGTTAAAAAAGGCGATACGCCTTCAGACATATTATTTGTACTGTGGTCTTTTTATAAGATCACTCCAGCAGATATTATGAAATGGAATCCTAAAATGGGACTTCATATTATTTATCCCGGGCAGAAAATTAAATATTATCTACCCGAAAATGAACGACTTGAGGTTATCAACGAAAAATTCAAGAATTTTGAAAAATCTTTAACAACAGCAAAACAGTTAATTGCAACAGGCAATCAAGATGTTTTGTTTCAGATGAGAGCTTTTAAGAATCAAATCAAAAAAGTTCTTGTTAAAGATAGGGCTGCGCAAATCAATCAGCTCGAAACGGAATTTCAAAAACTAAAAACAGAACTGGATGAAGATAATAAAGAGATGCTCGAGGCCTTAATAGCTAGCATGGCGATTCTGCAAGGGCAAAATACAACCATAAAAAGTACGGTTGATCGTTTATGGGAAACAGCCAGGGTCAATAGACTGATTTTTGCAATTGGAACTGTGTTTTTGATTATCCTCATTCTCGGTGTCTACTGGTGGATGTTTTATTGCCTGTCTTTTCTAAAAAAGAAGAAAGAAATAGCTGAAGTTAGAATTGAGATTAATGGAGATAAATATATTTACCGTCCGAAAGTTAACAAAGAAGGGCGATATGTTTCATTACACGAGTTTAAAGGAAATCTTTTAACCTTTCAACGTATCACGGATTTAAGAAAGAGTTTAAAAAAATCGTTTTCTCAAGACCAACTTTTAGTGGAGAAAGAGATTAAATCTGGCAGATTGATTCTGGTAAAAAAAATCTTAAAAGGAGACAGAAGATGAAAAAAATAGTGATTGCAGTATTGATAGTATTGGTGACGATTCTTTTATTGTCTTCTGTCATAATGGCTCAGACAATATATATCGTTAAAAAAGGCGATTACCTTTCTGTAATTGGCAAGCGTCTTAATGTAAACTGGCAAGAGATTGCTAAAACTAATGGAATTGAAAAGCCTTGGATTATTCATCCGAAGCAAAAACTGATAATTCCAGAAAATGAAGATTCTGGCAGAAAATACCTGGTGAAGAAAGAAGACAGTATCTACGAAATCGCTGTTAAGATTTTTCACATTCCTTGGAGTGATGTTCGGCTAGAGATGAGAAAAAAGAAAATTATTCATCCTGGTCAGCAATTTACTTTAAGCGATTTACTTGATCTAACTAAGGAAAAGATCTGGAAAAAATTTAACATTCAACCTTTTAAGAAATTCTCGGCAAGCTCTGAAAAACAGTTAAAGAGAGACAAGAGAGGGCTTGAAATCCTTGGATTAAGCGAAAAACAAATTAAAGAGGTGATGAGGAAACACAAAAAAGCAGTTAAAGGTAGTCAGGAAGGATTTCGCTGGGACGCTATTAAAACAGGAGATAAATTTGACAAAGTACTTTTTGGAGAGTTTTATCTCTGGCGGAATATTGGAGTTGATTGGGGGACTGAACAGCAAGCTACTCGGGTTTATAAGTTATCTAGCGGAATTGAAGTTTGGTATCCTATTATTTGCGGAAATTGGTTTCCAGTTGCTAAAGTAAAAAAACCAGAATTTCCACTAATACCAGCTTTTGAATCTAAACCAGAATTTCCACTAGTACCAGCTTTTGAATCTAAACCAGATTTTCCACCAGTACCGGTTTTTGCCTCACAAAAAGAAGGCCTTGCTGTTCATAATAATTTTGATTTTTATATGGGCGGCGGAATGTATGAGAGCGTTCACTATGATGCTAAAGGGGATTACTGGTGGGCAAAGGCGAGGTATAGACCTTTTGCTTTTCAAATTGGTGAAAGCTTAGAATTAGATTTAGGATTATTCGCTTTTGGGGCAATGGGTGATGGCAACGACGGTCATTATGATTATTCTTGGAGAAAATGGGCGATTGGCCCAACAGCTAAGCTGATCGGAAATCACTGGGATGCTGATGTTGATGCTGGAATTGGCCGGCTTTATAATAAGGGTAAAATTGACCTTTACCGCAGTAAACAGATTGATGATATCTTTCTCTTCTCGGCTCATGGTAATTTTTATAGCCGCCGCGATAAAGGAGAAAAATGGTTTCCCAAAACAGAATTAAACTTTGAACTGACTTTGCCGTATAACAACCATCATCGGCATAGTTGGGATGGCGATCCCTTAATTCCTGATCCTAATGATAATCGCAGTTTTGAGTTGTCTTTGACTCAAGGAATTTATGACTTTAACCTTAACAAGCATTTGCGGCTGACTCCAGGATTTAATCTTGGTTTTACTCATGAATACGGCCGAGATGATCCTAATTTTCTTCAATTTGGACCGATGAGCGTGCTTTCCTGGTATAATGAAGACATTATTTCTGTCTCTGTTTTGAATTATAAGAAAAACTTAGGCGGGAATGGAGATCAACGGCATTGGTTATCGGGTTGGCTGTCTCTTAGTGGGATATACAAAACTTACGGATCCTCGCAGATCACGGAAGCAACAGACGAAGATCTTAAATTTTAGTTAATCTTTTTAGTTTATTATTTCAGCTACTGACAATAGCAGACAAATTGTCTCTATACTTACTTCAAATTGGAGTATGCTCTAAATTAGAGTCGTCGGTGGTCAAGTATTGACAAATTGTTAATACAATGGATATAATAATAAAAAAGAAGCTTAACAATTTAATAATCAGTTTAAAATGACTGTTGATATATAAACCAAAAACTCAAACAAGCAGGAGGTGTAAAGATGAGAAAATATTACTGGATGATTTTTGTTGTTGTTGTATTTATGTTCGGAGCATGTGCAACAAAGACCCAAAGGGCTATTACTGCACAAAAGCATTTTGAAGTTGTAGCTGCTGAGGAAAACAGAGGGCCAGATCCGACCGGAAAAATCTTCGGGTATGATGTTGAGCTCGCCGTGCCTATTATCAAATATCAGTATGAAGCGGAAAATCTGAAAAATCCAACTTGGCAGCTTTACGCTGCGCTATACTGGAGTGACGGCGATAGGTGGATTCCAATTAATCATGGTGATTATAAAGATTACATCGTAGCAACCGAAAAGAAGGATGACCAACTTTTTGGAAGATTGACCTTGCCAAAAATTAAAAACGGGACAGGCCATTACGCCTTAATAATTTGGGGCGACGAAACCACCGGAAAGTGGCTTTGGATTAATCAGTACAGTAAGGCTACTTTTCCTGATAAAAATGGCAACCCTCATTATGTATTGGTAGCCGATACGAACAAGCAGGTCGTCGTTATTCCACCGCGGGATATCTCACGCTTTGACTAAATTAGTTCTTGTTCTTTAATCAAATAATAAACCCCATGTCTAAGGAGGAGACATGGGGTTTTTTCTTTGTTTATGTTTGGCAAGGACGCAGTGAGAGGACTGTCCTCTTTATATATTCCTTTGGATTTTCAGCCAGCCGCCTAAAAGTATCCAGAAATTCCATTGAAGCGCGGTAGTTCTTAAAATATTATCAAAAAAGCTGATTATAAACAGGCTTATACTTATAATCAATATACTTAAAGCCAATGTTTTTTCCTGCTCAGTTGATTTTTTAAATATTTTAAAAAGATAAAATAATAATCCTAAAATAAGACAAATATACGACATAAGTCCAGCAATTCCATTTTCAACAAATATTTTTAAATAATCATTATGCGCTTCTAAACTACCCCAATCAAAACCGCGGTAATATTCAATTAAATTTTCAAAAGTTCCTATTCCATATCCAAACCAAGGCTGCCATAAAGATATTGGTATTATCTGTTTCCAAAGGCGTAAACGCCAGACAATTGAACCATAAGGGTCTAAAGTAAATAATTCCCAAAGCCGTTGTTGAAAAATATCTGACAAGAAATAAGCGGTTAAGAAAAGAATAATTCCGCCCAAAAGAATTTTTTTGTATTTTAAAATGCCTAAAGCAAAAACGAATATAAAAAGGCAAGCTAAAGCGCTGCGTGTATATGTTATGAATAAAAGGAAAATTAAAGGACTGGTCAAAATCCAAAGCCATTTTTTATCTAATTTAGTGATAACTTCTTTCTTTTGAGATAAAATTAAAGCAATAGTTATTCCTAATATAAAGAAAGTATAAAAAGCAAAAGGATTAGGATGATTGAATGTTCCATAAACCCTGTTAAATCCTCCAAATTCATCAGGCAATCCCAGGCCAAATGCAAATTGTCCCAAAGCGACAATTCCTGGAAAAATATAACTGATTAAAATGAATTTTAACAATAGATTCCAATCTTTTTCCTCTTGAATAAGTTTGTAAGCAAGAAAATATAATAAAAATATAGTTGCTATTCTTATAAATTCTTTAATACTTTCAGGACTGTTTATAGAATAAAAAATGCTTAAAAAAGAAAATCCAATAAAAAAGAATATAGGCCAGAAAAGAGGAACTGACTTTATAATTTTTATATTCTTAATAAAGAAGAATAATCCAATTAAAAGAACTAATCCACCGATAATTGCATTGATATTAAAAGAAGGTAGAGATGAATGAATTTGTATTTCCTGTTGTCCTATAATATTGAGCGAAGGCCTTAATAAAACTAGTCCGAGCAGGAAATAAAATAGATTTTTATTACGCTTGATGATTGTTTTTTTTTGCTTGACTTTTTCCATGTTTTTTGTTAAAGTAATAATTATGAAGATAATTAAAAATACTAATAAAAACGTAGTTAAAGATATTGTTTTAGCAGTGACTTATCAATGTAATGGGCATTGCCGTTTTTGTAATATTTGGACAAATCAGGATAGTTTTTCTTGCGAACCCGACGATTATAAAAAATTACCACATAATATTGAAAATGTCAATATTAGTGGAGGAGAGCCTTTTTTAAGGGAAGATTTGCCTGAAGTTATAAGAATCATCAAAAATCAGTGTCCAAAAGCTAAAATTATTATTTCAACTAATGGATTTACACCCTGTAATATAAAAAAGCAAATGCAGAAAATAATTAAATTCAAAAAAGATATAGGAATAGCTGTTTCTTTAGATGGATTTGGAAAAGCTCATGAAGAATTGCGCGGTTTTCCGGGAGGATTTAGTTTGGCCTTAGAAACTATCCGGCTTTTAAAAGAGCTTGGAATAAAAAATATAAAAATCGCTTTTACTTTAGGCAATCAGAACATTAATCAATTAAAAAGAATATATCAATTAAGTAATGAGCTTAATGTTGAATTTAGTTTAGCTGCTTATCATAATTCTTCACATTATTTTAAAAAAGAAGACAATAAAATTATTAATATAATAAGCTTAAAAAAAGAAATTAATTGGCTGATTAAAGAAGAACTAAAAAGCTTTTCTTTAAAAAAGTGGGCAAGAGCTTATTTTGCATTTGGTTTATTTAATTTTTTGAAAAATAAAAAGCGTACTTTGCCTGATTATTCAGGTATAAATTCCTTATTTATCGATCCTTTTGGAAATATTTACCCTTCAGATATTTGGAATTTAAAATTAGGTAATTTAAAAAAGATAGATAATTGGTTTAATTTTTCAGAAGCGATAAAAATAAAAATTTTATCTAACAAAAGGCCTGAAAGCTGGATGATATGCACAGTAAGGGAATCAATAAAAAAGCATTACGCAATAGTAGTTTTATGGATTCTGAAAGAAAAATTTCTAATTTATAAGAAAGAACGAAATTTATTGAATAAAAATAAAATTACAAGCAATAAACGTAAAAGCAATTTGTTGTCTTTTAGTAATTTAAGAAGATTTCTTTAAGTAGATTTTGTTATAATAAAATGAAAATTCTTCAAATAAATAAATTTTTCTTTTTAAAGGGAGGGTCAGAACGCCATTTTTTTGATTTATCTGAATTATTATCAGTAAAAGGTCATCAAGTTTCCATTTGGAGCACTAAGCATTTGCATAATTTCTTTTTTCCTAATCAAGAAAATTTTGCTAAATTTATTGATTTTTCAAAAAAAGATTCTTTTTTGAAAGAAATTAAAAAATTAAAAAATATTTTTTGGAACAAAGAAGCAAAGAAAAAACTGGAAAAGATTATTAAATATAAAAAACCCGATGTTGTTCATTTACATAATATTTTCAGTCATTTTTCACCATCAATAATTTTTGCAATAAAAAAATATAACATACCAATTATTTTAACATTACATGATTATAAATTCTTCTGCCCAAATTACAAATTTTTTTCTAATAATAATGTTTGCTTTAATTGCTTAAAAAATAAAAATTATAAATCATGTGTATATAAAAAATGCATTAAAAATTCTTACATTAAAAGCTTTGTAGGATATTTAGAAGGAAAATGGCATAAAGATTTTTTAAAAATGGCAGAAAAAATAGATATATTTTTAGCGCCAAGTTTATTTATAAAGAAAAAAGCTATAGAATGGGGTATTCCAAAAGAAAAAGTTATTCATTTGCCTAATTTCATTGATGTCAAATTTGAGGGTAATCCTTCGACTTCGTCGAGCCTAAATTCGAGGGCAGTCCCTCGACTTCGTCGGGGGCTGCCCTCTGACTCTACATATCTTCTCTATTTCGGACGATTAAGCGAGGAAAAAGGCGTAGAATTCTTAATTAAATCATTTTTAAATATCTCAGATGAATTCCCTGAATGGAAATTAAAAATAGCAGGCGATGGACCTGAAATAAAAAATTTAAAAAAAGCATTTCAAGAAAACGAGCAAATAGAATTTTTAGGAAGAAAGAATAGTAAAGAATTAAACAAAATAATTTCAAAAGCATATTTAACAATCGTCCCTTCTTTATGGCCAGAAAATTTTCCTTATAGCATTTTAGAAAGCAATGTATTGGCTATTCCTGTGTTAGCAAGTAAAATAGGCGGCTTAACAGAATTAATTAAACATGAAAAAACAGGATTATTATTTAAATCAGGCAATCGGGATGATTTAGAAAATAAAATTATTTGGTCAATAAGAAATCCTAAAAAAATTAGGAAAATTGGAGAAGTAGCTCAAAAGGAAGTTTTTGACAAATATAATTCAGAAAAATATTATAAAAGAATAATAAAAATATATGAAAGAATCAAGATTTATTAAAATATTAATATTTATTTCTATCGGATTATCTATTATTGGAGGTATTGTCTTTTCTTATCAAAAATTAACAGTGGAAAGATTTTCATTAATAGATATGTTAGGTAATAAACAAATTTCTTTCTTGAAAATAATTCCCGAAATAGCGGGTTTCAACGGTGAAAGAACCTATCTTTTACTTTTTCAGAATAACTTAGAATTAAGACCATCTGGTGGATATCTTGGTAATTTTGGAATTATTAAAGTTAAAAATGGAAATCCAATTATTTTTGAAATTCATGATACTAACATTTTTGACGGATTTGGAAAAACAATAACAGAACCGCCAAAGCCAATGTATGATTATTTAGGTATAGATAATTGGCAAATGCGCGATGGAAACTGGTCTCCTGATTTTAAAATTTCAGCAGAGCAAGTAGAATATTTTTACCATCTTCAGGGCGGCCAGGAAAATTTTGATGGCATTATTGCTGTTAATGCGTCAATACTTCCTGACTTACTTAAATTAACAGGACCTGTTTATTTAGAAGAATTTGATAAGGAATTTAAATCAGAAGATGCTTTGTATCAGCTTGAATATGAAGTTCAGAAAGCTTATGTTAGTAGAAATATTGAAGAAGGTGAAAGAAAAAAAATATTCAAAGCATTGACTAAAGAAGTTTTAGAACAAATAATGCAAGGAAGTTTATCTTTTAAAAATGAAATAAAAAATTTAATATTAAAAAAATTAGATGAAAAAAATATTATTTTATATTTAAAAAATACAGACATACAAGAAACTATTTCTGAATTTGGATGGAATGGAGAAGTTAATCAATCATATCAAGATGATTATTTAATGATTGTTGAAGCGAATTTAGCTTCTAAAAAAAGCAATGCTTTTATTAAAAGAGAAGTTGAATATTTTATTAATTTAAATGAAGAAAAACCAAGAGTTAATTTAAAAATTAAATATTCTCATCAAAATAAAGAAAAAGATTGGTTTAATGATGATTATAGATTTTATTTAAGAATTTATACTCCATTGGGGAGTTGGCTTGAGAGTACGCAGGGAATAAGCAATAAAACAGAATTTCACGATGAATTAAACAAAACTGTTTTTGCTAATTGGATTGAAGTGCCTGCTGGACAAGAAAAAATAATTGAATTTGAATATATTTTACCTCAAAGAATTAATCAGGAATCAGAATATAAAATTTTAATCCAAAAACAATCAGGCATAGATAATCTCTCATTCAATTTATTTGTAATGAAAGATAAAGAATATATTAAAGAGGAAATTATAAGTAAAGATTGGGAAGAAACAATCTCTTTTGAAAAATGAAAATTGTAATGATAGGTCAAAAAGGAATACCGACTCTTTTTGGAGGCATAGAGCGTCATGTTGAAGAAGTTTCTTGTCATTTGGCTCAAAGAAAAGATTCAAAGAATTGTCCCTATGAGGTTTTTGTTTATGTAAGAAATTATTATACTCCTAAAAAAATTAAAGAATATAAAAAAGTAAATATTATTCATTTACCTTCTTTAAAGACAAAACATTTAGACGCTATTAGTCATGTTTTTTTATCTAGTTTTCATGCAATTTTTAAGATAAAACCTGATGTTATTCATTATCATGGAATAGGACCAGCTTTATGTATTTGGATTCCTAAAATATTCAGTCCAAAAACACAAATTATATTTACTTTTCATTGCCGTGATTATTTTCATAAAAAATGGGGTAGATTTGCTCAGTTATCTCTAAAATTAGGCGAGATTATTGGTTGTTATTTAGCTGATGAAATTATTTGTGTGTCTAATGAAATAAAAGATTATATTTTAGAAAAATATAAAAGAGAAACATTTTTTATACCTCATGGAATAAAAAAAGAAAAACCTGTTTCAGATGAATATATAAAAAAATGGGGTTTAGAAAAAAATAATTATATTCTTGCGGTGAGCCGTTTAATTCGTCATAAAGGATTGCATTATTTAATTAAAGCATATCAAGAAATCAAAACAAGCAAGAAATTGGTTATTGTCGGACCATCTTTTTATACAAGTGATTACGAAGACGAACTTAAAAAAATGGCCAAAAATAATCCTAATATTATCTTTTTAGGAGCTCAGCAAGGAAAAATTTTAAAGGCGTTATATAATAATGCTTATGTCTTTGTTAATCCTTCAGAGCAGGAAGGATTACCTTTAACTGTATTGGAAGCGGCAAGTTTTGGAATACCGCTTTTACTTTCAAATATTAATATTCATTGTTTAATGCTTGAAGATTTTCCGTTTTTCTTTGAAAATAAAGATATTGCAAGCTTGAAGAAAAATTTAAAATTTATTTTAGATAATCCGCAGATAGCCTTTAATAAAGGCAAGGAAACTAGAAGTTACGCTGGGAAAAACTATAATTGGGATAAAGTTGTGGAAAGAATGATTTTGAGATATAATTGATTCGTGTTATCATAAAATTATATGAAAAACAATCGTATTACTCAATCAATTATTATTGGATTAACAACCTTATTGGCCACTTTTAGTTGGGCAGGACTAAGAAGCATTTTATCTGGAAATAATAATTGGATTTGGCCAAGTGTTGGTTTTTTGATTTTACTGATTTTTTTATGTTTAAGCTTATTATTATTAAGATCAAAATTAATTTTATTGATTACTTTAGCGATTATTTTGATTTCCTTTTTATTTTCTTTTGGATTTAAGCTAGAATATTTAACAGTTTTATTTTTAGCTTTGTTTTTTTTCATTTTTGGATCATTTAGTATTATCAATGAGAAAGAAGTAAGGATTAAATTTAAAATATTCAGAATTCTTAAATGTGGGCTTCCTCATATTTTAACCGGATTTGCTATTATTATAGCAGCTGCTTATTATTTTTCTCCGTTGGCGGTTCAAAGCGAGAACAAAATAGAAATACCGCGTTCATTATTTAATGTTGCTGTTCGGCCAGTTATGGAAACATTAGAACTGCCTAATAACGAAGAATTCTCTGATATTCTTTATATCACAATTAATCAAGAAATTAATAGGCGCACTGAAGTATATAAAGAATATTTTCCAATAGGTTTTACCGTTGGAATATTTTTTGCTGTAAAAATTATTAGCATTCCCTTTGTGTGGCTTGTTATTTTAATAAGTTGGATGATTTTTAAATTTTTAACATTTTCGAATGCAATTAAAATACGAGAAAAATCTGTTCTAAAAGAAATTATTGAGATATAAAAATGAATAAAGACTATTATGAAGCATTGGGCATTTCTAAAAATGCTTCGGATGAGGAAATTAAAAAAACATATAGAAAATTAGCCTTAAAATATCATCCGGATAAAGCTCCTGAAAGCAAAAAAAAAGAATATGAGGAAAAATTTAAAGAAATAAGCCACGCATATGGTGTCCTTTCTGATAAAGAAAAAAAGGCCCAATATGACCAGTATGGCAATACATTTGAGCAGGGTTCCTTTAATCAAGGATTTTCCCAGCAAGATTTCAGTTCTTTTCACGATGCTTTTGGAGGAGAAGATATTTTCGAAAATTTAGGTTTTGGCAGGATTTTTGAGGAAATATTTGGTTCAAGAACAAGGACTAGAAAAAATAAACAATATGGGCAAGATCTCGTTTTAGATCTCGAGATAGATTTAAAAGATGCTTTTCATGGAATTAAAAAAGATATTGATTTGCGAAAAATGGTTATTTGTCCAAGGTGCCATGGCAAAGGAGGCGAGAAAATTAAAAAATGTTCTGTTTGTAATGGAAGTGGATATGAACAATTAAGAAGTGGAGGATTATTTGGGATTTTTATCCAGCAGAAACCTTGCTCTAAATGTGATGGACGCGGTGAAATTCCTGAAGAAACATGTCCTGAATGCCGTGGACAGGGAAGAATAAAACAATCTGTTAAAATTAAAGCGATTATTCCTGTTGGTATTGAAAATGGACAAACATTGAAATTAAGCGAACAAGGCAATGCGGCTCTTTATGGCGGAGAGCCTGGCGATTTGTTTATTAATGTTTATATTAGACCGCATAAATATTTTCAGCGTCAAGGAGATAATTTGATTATTAATTTAGATATTAGTTTTTCTCAAGCCGTTTTAGGAGATAAAATAGAAATACCCACGTTGGAAGATAGTATTATAAAATTAAAAATTCCAGCTGGTATTCAGCCCGGAGAAATGATAAAATTAAAAGCGAAGGGAATGCCGCGATTATATGGTAAAGGCAATGGAGATTTAATTGCTAGAATTCAAGTAATTATCCCTAAAAAAATATCCCGTCAGCAAAAAGAATTAATAAAAAAATTAATATAAAAAAATTATTAGAGTTTTAAAATTAAAAATCAAAAATCAAAAATTATTTGCTTATGGCTATTCGAGATTTTTTAAACAGTTTTAGTTTAGGATCAGCTTCTGGTTGGGATTTATTTATCATTCTTGTTTTTTTGATTGCTGTTTTTATTTACGGTTTTTTTCTGGGACGTAATAGAATGATTGTCCTGCTTTTAAGTAGTTATTTTTCCTTAACTATTGTTCAGGCAATACCATGGGAGAGATTAAGTTCTTTAGGATGGCTTGGGATGAAACAAGAGCCATCTTCATCTTTAAGAATATTGATTTTTCTTGGCATCATCCTATTATTTTATTTTCTAGTTCCGCGTTCAATTCTTAGTTCCACTTTAAGAATAAGAAAAAGAGGAAATGCATCTTGGATTCAGATATTTGTTTTAAGTATTGTTCAAGTTGGCTTATTAGCAATGGTTATTCTTTCATTTTTACCAAGTGAAAGTACAAATGGTTTAAATTCTTCAGTTAAAAAAATATTTATTGGGCCTGAAGCTCAATTTGTCTGGCTTGTTTTGCCTGTTTTAACAGTTGTTTTAATTCGGCGCAAAAAGAATACTGAGAAGAAATAGAAAGATGGAACAGGCGTGTCCTATGGATAAACGCAATTTAACCACGCCTTATCTAATCAATCTCAG
>CAZBRM010000004.1:0-41427 GCA_964494655.1 uncultured Candidatus Saccharibacteria bacterium
ATATTTCTTAATTTATCTTTAAAATTAAAAATTCTTTGAAAAAACCAATTTCCTTGATTTTGATTAATTAATTCAATTTGTGGATAATAGCTAACTAAATAAATTTTATCTTTAGCTAGATATTCTTGGTAATCAAAATCTTCAAATACAGCTGGTTCTTGTAATTTGCCAGATATCTCTAATTGATCGCCGTAATAATATTGAGGATATAACTCTGTAGTAATTAATATTTTACTGGAAA
Source organism: uncultured Candidatus Saccharibacteria bacterium (assembly GCA_964494655.1). Lineage (GTDB taxonomy): Bacteria > Patescibacteriota > Minisyncoccia > Portnoybacterales > UBA2143 > JAHJQT01. Next base: position 242 of record CAZBRM010000004.1, read on the forward strand.
TTTCTTTTGTTTTAAATTGAAACTTCTGTTGATTGATCCTTTGTTCTGGTTCTTCAATAATAATTCCCTTAAGATTAACTTCTTGATCATAATACTGGCTATTTTCTTGATTTGAGGAAGAAATAAAAAAAGAGTAAATAAAAACCCCGCCGATAAACAAGAGACAGAGATAAAGAAAGATTTTAGAAGGAGTCATTAATTATATGATAGCATAAAAAATATTTAGCGTTACATTTACTTATTAAATTCAAGCCCTGCATACTTGACAAATACTGATAAAAATTCTATATTGTGAATATCCTAAAAAGTAGTTCATTTTATAATAAACATATGATTGGAGGGGGTATGAAAAAATTAAGCATTATGGATATTAGCGTATCGGCTATTGCGTTAACTATCCTTAGCATCTGGATCGTTTTTGAAAAAGTATTCAAATTTTTCAGCAAATGTAGAATGAAGAAAATCACCGAAATTGAAAAACTAGATGATGCTATAGTGTTTAAAAATGGGCATCGTCATTTATTTACATTAGAAAAAGATGGAAAATACGCAATAAATATTTCCAGTAGTGGTGTAATAGCTTTTTTATACTTCGGATGTTCCTTGGAAAATGATTACCATGTATTTCGCATTTCACATAAAATCTTGAGAAGACTAAAAGAGATTCTAACTCCATCTAATTTTATGTACGAGCAAGGTCTATACCGGCTATAACAAAACTTAAAATCTCTCCTGAAAAATCCAAAGAGCTGGTTCAACGCAATGTTGTTCTGGCTCTTTTCTTTTCCTAAAATCTAATTACCTCTGTAAATTCCATACTATCTAACAGAACAGTCAGCCGAAGCTGGAGCGCCAATCATGAGAATATAAAGAATTAAAAGAGAAATGACAAAATAAAAGGCCTGTTGCCGCCAAAGCCCAATCCCTAAAGCTAAAAAGAGCAATATTTGCGTCATAATAATCATGTGGATGGAAGATATGGACTAAATCATTGACAAATTAAACTGGGTATGATATAATATAAACATTAACAATTAAATAGGAGGAAATGAAATGAATATTTATGTTAGTGAATCGGTTTCTGAGGTAGTAGATGGCTTGAGGGCTCAAGAGATTCCGGGAATCAACGTTGACTATACGTCTGAACCAGAAGATCCCGAGAATCCTAATGGGTATGTTGTGCTAAAGAATAAACCTTATGATATTATAGCGGTTGTATCAAGTGTGATTCGCTGGAGGAAGGTTCAGCCGGATTGGGGACATCCTAAACAAGCGAAAGCTTGCATTCAGATTCTCTCTTTGGCTCGCAAAATGGAGCTTGAAGGGTCCATAAGGGAAAAAGCGAAAAATCTCTTTTTCTTTATTAAGGAAGATTAAGTAAATTCTTTAAGAGCCAGAGCTGGCTGACTGACATTCTATTCAATCATACTTAAGCCGCTGGGTCTTCGGACTTAACGGCTTTTTCTATTCCAAAATTATAGCTATGGAGTAAGTGGTATATGTATTAGAAATATGTCTAAATCATTGACAAATTAAACTAGATATGATAATATATAAATACTTGGAAAGTTACCTAGCGAACTTCCATATTATCAAGCGGACAGCTGGGCCTTCCGAAAGACGTTTCCCGGTCTTCGGAGGGTATAACAGGGATTTTCCTAAGCGGGAAAAGTGTCCACTGCTTAAGGAGAACGTTAGGACACTACTTCCCCGAGTGAACTTAGAGTAGCTCGGGGATTTTCTTTTCCCAAATTGTAGCTATAGAGTTATAGGTATGTGTGTTAGAGATATGAGTTAAACATTGACAAAATATATGTATATGGTATGATAAGGATACAAATTAAATAGTTCTTAATCTTTTAACAACTAAATCAGGAGGGAAAAATGGAAAAGGTAAGGGTTATATTACATGTAATGTTTGGAGGTGGCTCAAATGATTCTCATTATGGCGCTAATGGTTATGTACATCTAGAACTACAGGAAAAAGCGGGGGTCGAAATCGATTTCGTGTCTTTCTCCGGAACGTATCTTCACGGCAACGACCTTGAACGTTTCCTAAGAGAATGCGAAGATGCTCAGGTTATCGTTCTTGATGCCTGGAACCATCCGTTAAACAAAGATTATGGTAGCCGAGAATGGAACGATCCTCATGAGAGTATGGCTAGAATCGCTAGACAAATATCAAGGATAAACCCCTCAGCGCAAATTTTCGCCGATCTTATGGAAAGCTTTAACAAAGTCGCTGTTCACGAAATTGCGGAACCAATCAAAACATGGACAGATAAAAAAATCGTTGGGGCGATTAAACGAAGCGTATTCAAAAAAGGTCAGCCTACGGTTTTAGTCTTTGACGACACCGAGAAACATCAGGACGCAGCAGACGAACAGCTTTCCGCCTACAATCTCGTTATCGCTAGAACCTACGATAAAGCTGAAACACTTATCGCCAAAAAAAGATTCGATTACGTCCTACTCGATCTCCTGGTTCCGGCCAGCGATAAAACTCTGGGGTCAAAAGGAAAAAAGTATGTCGGACAAGAAATGCCTCTCACGCCGCTACTTGCTTTCCTGGCTCTTAAACAGGGAATTAAGAAGATTGGCATTCTTACCGACGCAAACCATCATGATCATCCAGCTTCTGCTGCTGTCGACATTTTCGGAAGCCCATTCGTCATAGGCAATGCCAAGATACAGATTTCTAACCGTGGCGTTACTTCAGAAGGAGTCAAAGACTGGAAAGGTTTGATGGATCAACTCAATTAAGTTCTATAATCTCAACTAAAAGAGCCGGAATAAACAATCGTTCTGGCTTTTTTTCTTTCCCTAAAACCGTGCTATAGACATAGTGGCATGTGGATGAAAGATATGTCTAAATCCTTGACAAATTATATCAGTATGTTATAATGTAAACAATATTAACAATTAAATAAGAGGAGAAGACAATGGCATCAATACCAAAAGAGGACATTCCAAAGACAGCCGAAGCAATCAGTAAAGCAATTCCAGAAAAAAATCGTTACGACAAGCCAATTTGGCAAGGAGTTCTCAAGCTCATTGAGGAAAGTGAATTCGGCAAGAAGAATGCGCAATCTGATATCGTATCTCCATTGCCCGAGGGCAGAAGCGAGACGGAAGAGATGATGTCTGGCAGTTTTGATGGGGTGCAAATAGAAATGATGAGATTCTGCAATTCTGTTCTTGGCAGTTGTGGATCCGTTTCGATGGAGCCATACACGGCAGGATTGGGCACACGTTCAATGACTCTTACGTTCGAAGCCAATTAATCAGAGGCCAGTTAACCTCTCTCGCAAAAAGAAGAGGTCAAATAAATATACTGGCCTCTTTTCTTTTGTTAAATTGTAGCTATAGAGTTATAGGCATGTGGATGAGGAGTATGATTTAAAGATTGACAGATTATAGATTGGTGTGGTATAACCATGATATCGTAAAACGGTTTACGATCTACCAGTTATCTGATAGTCCAGATATTTAAAAACTTCAAATCTTACTAAAGGAGGGTAAAAATGACTAAAAAAGCTAACGAGGAGAAGGCCAAACTTAAGGAATTGTGGATATTGTTATTTGAAGAACCACAAAGCTTAAGTAATGAGCAAATCACACGTTTACTTGAAGCGGAAAAAGAGCTTCAAGATGTCGTATACTATGTCTATCATCGGTTTCCAGAAATGATGAAGGAAGTCCAAAGGTATTGGGCGAGAAAAAACGAGCTGTCTCAATTGCCTATTGAGGAATTACAAGAAAAGATGCAAAAAATATCGAATAGAAGAGCATCTATTCTGAAAAGCGTACCTGATGAAGAACTCAGTGATTCATTTTTTGAATCTTCACTTCTCGATTCTGATGAAAATATCCTCTATGAGCTTTTGAAAGAATGAGACACAAGAGTCTAACTCTTAATATTAAGCCACCAGTCTTCGGACTTGGTGGCTTTTTTCTTTTCTAAATTGTAGCTATAGAGTTATAGGCATGTGGATGAGGGATATGGGTTATATCCTTGACGGAATGTGTGTATATGTGTATAATGATGGTATAATTAAATAGAATTCAAATCTGAAAAAAGGAGGGTAAAAATGGAAATCATATTTAACGAAGAAGAAGCAGTGTCTTGGGGTGATCCAGATGATCCTAGGAATACCCCAGAAAAGCTGGTTGAACGTAGAAGAGCTGGTCTCATTAAGCTGGGAGAATTCGTGGGAGCCGAAAGGATAGAATTTGTCCCGGAACATAAAAGGGATATTTATATCCTTACAAAAGGCGGAAAGAAATTATCGATTATCGCCAGAGGAAACGGGTTTGACGGAGGATGGCTTGAAGTAGAATAATCTGATTTTCTTCAACTGCCTATCTAATTAATTAAAGGGTCAGTTCGGTAAACGTTCTGGCTCTTTTCTATTCCCTAAATTGTAGCTATAGACATATAGGTATATGGATAAGGAATATGAATTAAACTCTTGACAAATCTATTCACATATAATAATATTATAATAATTGGATGTAAATTTGTGCCACCGGTCAAAGAACGTATAAGGCACGGAGCACTTACAACATCCATACAATAATATAAAGGGTCAAGGCAAAGCTTTGACCTTTTTTTTATTCCTATGTATTAGTCTATAATAAATAACCTGCTTTTTTCTTTTCCTCCCAAAACCATGCTATAGACATAGTGGTATGTGGATGAGGAATATGGGCTTAATCATTGACTTTTAATATTTTGTGTTGTATGGTAGAGACAACATTAACAATTGAATAAGGAGATAAGAAATGGATAAGGAAATGAAAGAAAGGATTAAGGAGAATCTTAGTTTGATCGGCAAAAGAGAAAAAACTGGAAATTGGAGCAAACTCATCAATGTCCACGATAATGTTTGGGGACATGCTGATAACATTAGGGGCAACATCTTAAACATCTGGGACAACATCTCAAACATTAGGGGCGACGTCTCAAACATCAGGGGCAACGTCTCAAGAATCAGTGGCGACGTCACAAACATCTGGGGCGACGTCTCAAACATCAGGGGCGACATCTCAGATATCAGTGGCTACTTCTCAAGAATCAGTGGCGACGTCACAAACATCTGGGGCGACGTCTCAGATATCAGTGGCTACGTCTCAAGAATCAGTGGCGACGTCACAAACATCAGTGGCGACGTCTCAGATATTATCAAAGTCCTCGAAGATTAGGGATTAGAAGGCAAACTACAAGAGGCTGACTCAACAAGAGTTGGCCTTTTTTCTATTCTCAAAATCTAATTACCTCCTCAAATTCCATACTATCCCACAGAACAGTCAGCCGAAGCTGGAGCGCCAATCATGAGGATATAAAGAATTAAAAGAGAAATGACAAAATAAAAGGCCTGTTGCCGCCAAAGCCCAATCCCTAAAGCTAAAAAGAGCAATATTTGCGTCATAATAATCATGTGAATGGTAGAAATATGTCTAAATCCATTGACATTAATTATTTTTTACTACATGCTATTATTAAAAGTAGTTCTTAATATATAAAGGAGGAGGATGCAATGGAACAAGAAATTTTTGAAATTATAAAAAATTCTCAAATATTACCAGAAATGCTGATTTTATTTGGCACTACAATCCTTATAACTACTTCTGCATGGACACTCTTATTTCCTATTGGAAAAGGAAAATATCTTGTTTCGTCATGGTATTACTTTTGGAGAATTATGCTCTTTGGAATGTTTGCTTCTTTTCTTTTGGTACTTACTGTTATAGTTGCTGCTTATATACAATGTTCTTTTAAGAGCATATAGCTTGACACGAAATATCTTTTCTAACTATTAGACAAAAAGGAGGGTTATAAAAATGGAGATTAGAGTTGTTTTAGACTTACCGGGACTGACAATGAAGAAAATTTTTGATGTGCCCAAGGAATTAGTTCCTAGAAAGGACGATGGGGTTAAATTTTGGGAAGAAAAAAGAAAAGACGCCGTTATGTTGGGTTATGCAACTGCTTTTTCGGTAACACGTGACCTAACTCAGGAAGATAAGCCTCCGATAGAGGTTTTTCTTAAGCCGGAGAGTGATGATTTAACCAAAGCGTGTCTGGAAGAATTTGAGAGGGTACTATCAAAACAAGGCTGGCAAATCCAGCGTTAAATCTTTTTGCCGAGTCAACGAAGAGGCCGACTCAACGCAGTTGGCCTCTTTTTATTTCCCAAATTGTAGCTATAGAGTTATAGGTATGTGCATTCCCGAGACGGCAGTGATATGCCTTGTTCCAGTAATATTTAATTTTTCTTTTAAAACCATTCCAAAACCATGCCTTAGAAAGATGAACAGGCGTGATAGTGCGTCCTCTTGCTCAAAACCAGGCATTAGAACTCGATTCCTTTTCTTGGTTTTATTGCTTTAGTGTAATAATGTTTAATTTCTTTCATTTCTGTAACTAAATCTGCTGCTTGAATAAGTTTTTTAGAAGCGTTACGGCCAGTTAGGACGAGCTCTGTTTTTGACGAAGTTTCTTTTATTAATTCCAGAATATCTTTTACTTTAATTAAGTCAAAGTAATTTACCATATTCATTTCATCCAAAATTATTAAGTCGTATTTTTTACTTTTAATTGCTTTTTGGGCAAAATTAAAACCTTGACTTGCAAGGTTAAAATCTTTTTTTAATAATTTACCTTTACTGACAAATCCTTTTCTGCCAAAGATTTTTACTTCAAAATTCTTTATTTTTTTAATCGCCTCTATTTCTGAACTCTTACCGTCTTTCAAAAACTGAATTAATAAAACTTTTTTACCAGCGCCTACAGATCGTAAACCAAGACCCAAAGCTGCAGTTGTTTTGCCTTTTGCATCACCTGTATAAATTTGAAGCATGTTAATTATAAATTATACATTACAAGTCGGACAGCTTCCAGGAGGCAAATCTGGAATATCAGGCGAAGGATCACGCAATTCAGGAGAAACATCTTTTTCTTTAACCATTTTCTTATCTGCTTTTGGCAAAGATCCTTGCTCTTTACCTTTAATATTTAAAACTTGCTGTTTTCTGCTTTCGTTTCTGTAAAAAGTTACACCCTTGCATCCTAAATCATAAGACATAATATATGCTTTTCTAATATCGTCTTCTGAAGCGGAATAAGGAAAATTAATTGTCTTACTTGTGGCATTATCAACATATTTTTGAAAAGCTGCCTGCATTTTTATATGATCCTCCGGCTTAATATCTAAAGCAGTAACAAAAATCTTTTTTATATCAGTTGGAATTTCTTTAATATCCTGAATACTTCCTTTTCTTGAAATTTCTTCAATAAGTTTTTTAGACCAAAAACCTCGTTCTTTGGCTATTTCTTCAAAAATAGAATTAACTTCAACTAATTCTTGATCGCCTAAAACATGTTTTCTAGTATAAGCGACAGCAAAAAGCGGTTCAATAGCTGATGAGGCGCCAGCAATAATACCTATTGTTCCTGTTGGAGCAATTGTAGTTATAGTCGCATTCCTAACTTTAGGCATATTTTTTTCATTATAAATACTATCTTTTAAATTAGGAAAAACTTCTCTTTGCTCAGCTAATCCAACTGATGCTTTTCTGCCTTCTTCTTGAATAAATTTCATCACACTTTTACCAACCATTAGCGCTTTTCTGGAATTATACGGAATCCTTAACCTGATAAGCATATCTGTAAAACCCATTACGCCTAAACCTATTTTCCTATTCCCTCTAGTTAATTTTTCTATTTCAGGCAGAGGATAACGATTAACTTCAATAACATTATCTAAAAAATGAACTGCGTTAATAGTTGTTTGCTTAAGCTTGTCCCAATCAATTTCCCAGATTTTTGACCGAGCAGTTTTTTTCTTAATTATTTTGCTTAAATTGATACTACCTAAGTTACAGCTCTCGAAAGGAAGCAATGGCTGCTCCCCGCATTGTCGACTGATGATTCCACTCATTAAAGGTTTTTTAGATAATTTAGTTTTGCCATTAGGTTTAGTGATATAAGCAACAGTATGAAATTCATCTACGGTGATATTATAAACATCTTCATTGCCATAAAATTTTATAGATTTAACTTTATGATTATGCATTATCAACTCTTCTCTGAAAGCATTATAGCCACCAAAAGTACTCCTTAAATCTCCAGAATAACCAAAATTATTTACATATTTCTTAAACTCTAAATAATTAGGCATATTTCTTTTTTCTTTGATAAATTTGATCCCTAATTTATAAAGTTCTCTCCTCAATTTATCTCTGTTTTTCTTTTTTGCATCAATAACACTATCTGTATTTCTAATACTATTAACATAGCTAGCTCTACAGGATCTTGAACAAAAACTCTTATTTATATTTTCTTTATATATTATTTCCTTACTACATTTTAAGCACGCCGACTTAATATAAGAATAGATAGTTTTTGATTTACTTATTTTTTCTTTAATTTCAGGATGTTTCTTATATAGTTCAATAATTCTTAAACTTTGATCTTTTCTATTTTTAGGATTTTTAAAATACAAACTAGTTAAATCGCCAATTAATTTTTTTGTTGTCTCTCTATGCTTTCGACCAAACATGCCATTCCCCTTGCCAGATTTTAATTTACTCATCTTTTCTCTATAAATATCTTTTTCTTGATCTGATAATTTTTGCCACCATTTTCCTTTCATTATATTTTGTTCTCCAGTTTGATGTAAACTATCATGAGCGCTTTGGCTCATAACTTCTAAATTCTTAATATCATTATCCAGCCCATTAAAATTTTTATGATGAACTACTTCGTTTGGATATTTCTTAATCTTTCTGCCAAGTAAAAGCTCCGCAATCATTCTATGCTCGGATTTAGCTCTTTTACCATTATTTTGTGTTATCCCCCAATAAACACAATTTTTCCTAGTCGCTGTATATTGAAACTTATTAAAAGGCATCAAGCTTACACCTGGTTTTAAATCTTTCAATTTAACATCATTATTTTTTCTATCTTTAAATTTATGATCTTCAGTAGCAATCAGATAACTATTATCATCAAAGACAACTTTCCAAACAGGAACATTAGTTCTTGTTTTCCTTGGATTTCGTCCCATTCGAATTTGCACTTTTCCATTACCATAACAATATACTGGAATATCTTTTTTTTCTTTAACCAATTGTTTTATTGAAACACAATTTCTACCATCAGCCACACCTACCAAGGTATCTCCAACTACGCATGGATTAGTGCTTTCTATCTTACCTAATTTTGGAGTTGGATTGTCTCTATTAATTCTGTCAATGAAAATAACTCCTGGCTCTCCATTTTTCCACGCATAATCAACAATTAAATCAAAAACCATATTAGCGTCTAATTGGCCTGAAATTTGACCGTCTCGAGGATTTATTAAATTATATTTCTTCTTCTTTTTAACCGCCTCCATAAATTCATCAGTCAAAGCAACGGAAATATTAAAATTATTTAAAACCCCTTCTTCTGATTTAGCTGTAATAAATTCCAATATATCGGGATGATCAACATTTAAAATTCCCATATTAGCTCCACGTCTTTTGCCGCCCTGTTTTATTACATCAGTAGCCGCATTAAAAACACTCATAAAAGACAATGGACCAGAAGAAGCTCCTTGAGTTGATTTAATATTATCTCCCCTTGGGCGCAAATGAGAGAAATTAAAACCTGTACCGCCACCACTTTTGTGAACCAAAGCGGTATTTTTAATTGCTTCAAAAATTTCCTCCATTGAATCACCTACTGGGAGAACAAAACAACCACTAAGTTGCTGGAGTACGCCTCCAGCATTCATTAATGTTGGAGAATTAGGTAAAAATTCCAAAGATGCCATCATTTTATAGAATTTTTCGCCAATATCAAAAAGTTCATCATCTGAAATTGAAGGATTAAAAAACGACTCAGCTGAAGCAATATTAGCGGCTACCCGCTGAAATAATTGCTGAGGCGTTTCAATTATTTTTCCTTGTTCATCTTTTTTTAAATATCTTGATTCAAGAACTTTTAAGGCATTAGGCATGAGCTTTGTTTTTACATTACGGCTTAAAAGCCACCACTTAGCATCTCTAAGCTCTTTTCTTTTTTGACGATAAAGACCGTATAACTCCGCAATATCTTTTTGGCCTTCTTTAGCTAATGTTTCAATAACTACATCCTGAAGTTGTTCTACTTTTGGGATTTCTTCTTTAAAACGCTTATTTAGAATTTCAACTACACTATTAGAAATTTTTTGGGCTAATTTTTTATCCTCTTTTCCTCCCGCCTGAAGAGCTTTTAAAATAGCTTCTGTAATTTTAACTTGATTAAAATTAACGATTCTACCATCTCTTTTTTTAACACTCTGTATATATTTTACATTCTTTTTAGACATAAAAAAATTTCTTTGTTTTTATCGACATTATTTGACTCTATGCTAATCTTTTTTTAAAATTATTTATATTAACAATATCAGCACAAAAACAAAGAACACCTTTATTTTACTCTAATCAAAAAAATGAGTCAAATGAAAACAGCGAACAACTTTTGTTCGCTGTCTTCTTTTTATTTTTTATTTTACTATTTCATCTTTCTTCTAATAAAAGCGGGAATGTCCCATTCATTTTCAACCTCTTCAACTGAATCAGTTTTAAATTTAACAGGAGCTTTTTTATTTTCTCTATTATTTACATTAATAGGAGAAATATCCTGTATTTTTGTTTCGCTTGATTTCTTCAATAAGTTTTCATCAAATCCAGTAGCAATAACAGTAATTTTAATTTCTCCTTTCTTTAATTTATCATCCATAACAGCTCCAAAAATAACTTTCGCGTCTGAATCTATTGACTCAGTTATAACTTTAGCTGCTTCATTAATTTCACTCATAGCTAAATCAGAACCGCCGCTAACATTAAATAACACGCCCTTTGCTCCGTCAATAGAAATTTCCAAAAGAGGAGAGTTAATAGCTATTTTAGCAGCTTCAACAGCGCGATCTTCTCCAGTCGCTTTTCCAATACCCATTAAAGCAGAACCGGTATTTTGCATAATCGCCTTAACATCAGCAAAATCAACATTAACTATCCCTGGAGTAACTATTAAATCTGAAATTCCTTGAACTGCTTGTCTTGAAACATCATCAACTACGGAAAAAGCATTTAATAAAGATGTCTTTTTATCAATAACTGAAAGCAGTTTATCGTTAGGGATTAAAATTAAAGTATCAACATTGTCCCTGAGACTAGCTAATCCTTCTTCAGCAATTTGAGCTCTTTGCTTTCCTTCAAAAGCAAAAGGCTTAGTAACAACAGCAACTGTCAAAGCTCCTGAATCTCTCGCAGCTTCGGCAATAATTGGACCCGCTCCAGTACCTGTTCCACCTCCTAATCCATAAACGATAAAAACCATATCAGAACCTTTAACTACTTCGTGAATTTCATCGCGATTCTCTTCAGCTGCTTGTCTGCCTATTTCTGGATTCATTCCAGCTCCTAATCCTTTAGTAAGATTCTTCCCAATATGAACTCTTTCAGGCGCATTAACATGATGCAAATCTTGCGCATCAGTATTGATAGCGACAAAATCTACTCCATGAATTTTACATGAAATCATCCTACTGATAGTATTACCTCCGCTTCCTCCAACTCCAATAACCTTAATTTTAGCAAATGATTCTACTTCTGGTTTTATTTGAGCCATAATATTTAAAATATATTATTATTATAACTAATAATGAGGATCCTTAGACCCTCCTTATTATTTTAAAAACTAACACAAATAAAAAAATAATGCAACCCCTATGGTGAAAAATCCCTAAACCATTTTTTTATTCTCTCAACAGTTGGTTTAACAGATATTTCTGTCCAATTTTTGTCATTCCTGCGTTTATCTGCATTCCAAAGAATTAATCCAACCGCTGTTGTAAAAGCAGGATCATCAACCTCGTCAATAACACTTTCTATTTCTAAAGGAAAGCCAATCTGCGCAGGAAGCTTCAGCACACTCTTAGTTAGATCTACTAAACCAGGCATTTTAGCTCCGCCTCCTAAAAGAACAACTCCTGCAGGCAACAAACCTTGGCGATTAATAATTTTTAACTCTTTATTAACTAATTCCAATGTTTCAACTAAACGAGCTTCAATTATTTTGACGACATCTGAGCGAAAAACAGTTCCAGATTCTTCTAATCCTAATTTAGATAAATCAATCATTTCTTTTTTACCAACTTCTGAAGAGATCGCTGAACCGTATTCTAATTTTACTTTTTCAGCTAAATCAATACTTCCTCTTAATCCAATAGCAATATCATTTGTAATATGGGAAGAGCCAATCGGCAAAACACAGCTATAAATAATATTGCCTTCTTCAAAAACAGCCATATTGACTGTTCCTCCACCTAAATCTAAAGCTAATACTCCTAATTCTTTTTGACGTTTATTTAAAGCTGATTGACTTGCTGCTAATGAAACTGCAACCATCCCATCTTTTTCTAAGCCAGCTTCAGAAATGCACTTAGTTAAATTTTTAATATAAGGAGTTATTCCCTCTACAACCAAAGCATCAATTTCTAATCTAACACCGTTCATGCCTACAGGATCTTTTATATCATTTTGATTATCAACTGAAAAACTGCGAGGAATAGTGTGAAAAATTTCTCTATTTTGGGAAACAGGAATAGTTGAAGCAGCGCTAATGACCCTATCAACATCTTCTTTAGAAATTTCACCATCAGCCCTTGAAACAGCAATAACACCTTTTGTTGGCTTAGAAATAATATGATTACCGCTTATACTAAATACAACACGATCAATAGAAACACCGCTACTTCTTTCAGCTTCGTGAACAGATTTAGTAATGCTCTTAACCACATCATCAACATCGACTACTATCCCATGACGCAAACCAAAAGAAGGAGCTTGGCCAATACCAATAATCTGCGGTTTAGCTTGGTTAGCTCTTATTTTAGCCACTATCGTCCTAACAAAACAGGTCCCTATATCTAATCCAGTTATTATCTGTTCTTTTGACATAATTTATTCAAAATTATATTTTCTATATCTTTCATATTCTCATGACTATGCCCTAACAAATGAAGCATGCCATGAACTAATAGAATAGTTAGCTCTTTTTCTAAAGAATGATTTAATTGTCTTGCCTGTTTTTTTGCTTGCGGATAACAAAGAATAATTTCTCCCAATCTTTTAACATTATCAGGCGGATCAATAAATTCAATGTCTTTGCTTTTTTTTAAACGAGGAAATGCTTTGGCTAAATAGGGAATTACAGCCTTATTTTCAAACGACAAAACATCTGTTACGCGATTTTTACCTCTATACATTTTATTCAGCTTTTTTATTCTTCCATCGCCAACTATTGCTAAACTAATCTCTGTTTTATCTCTTATGCCAATTTCATTTAAAACTGTTTTTATTATTTTCTTGAAAAACTTTTCATCTATTTCATTTTGGGTAAAATTGCGAATTTCAAGCATTGTTTAAATTTAAATATTATTTCTTCAACTCTTCCTGAACAATTTTATTGACCATATTCCCATCTGTCTTGCCTTTAAATTGAGGCATAATTGCGCCCATTAATTTGCCAGTTTCCTGCAAACTGCTAATTCCTAATTCTTCCATTTTTTCTTTAACTATTTTTCTAATTTCATCTTCACTTATCTGCTCCGGCATATAATCCATAAGAATTTTCAGTTCTTTTTTTTCATTTCCAGCTAAATCCGGGCGACCGCCTTTTTCATATTGTTCAATAGAATCTTTTCGCTTTTTAACTTCACTTGAAATTACTTCTATAACTTCTTCATCTGTTAATTTACTCAGCTCGTCTAATTTACTTTCTTCTTCACTTGTTTTACTTAATTTAGCTCTATTGTCTTTCTCTTTATTAAACACAGCAGAAGAAACCATCCGCAAAACAGAAAGCTTTAATTTGTCTTTTTCCTGCATAGCCCTTTTTAAGTCTTCTTTAATTTTATCCTTAATCATATTTTTATAATTTCTATCTTCTTCTTTTCCATTTTGGCTCTTCTTCTAAAAGACCCATTTTTCTTAATTTTTCCTTTTTTTTACCAATTTTTACCCGATAGACAGCGCTGTTTCTGCGCTCTCTTCTAGTTTTTTCCTTTTCGTGAAATCTTTCTTTGCGCGCACGAACTAAAACACCGCTTTGTTGAATTCTTCTTGAAAAGCGCCTTAGCAACCCTCTAGTTGTTTCTCCTTGTTGTTTTTTGACTTCGATTGACACATAATCACCTCCTTTTATTGAATCTTAATTTCTTTTTCTTTATCAATTAATTTAATTAATTCATCAATTAAATTTTTTGGATTTGAATTATAAACAATTTTTCCCGAGCCACGATAAGATGTTTCAACAATCTCTTTAATTTTATCAGCCGTGCCTCCGCTACCAGTCAAAACACCTATTGGTTTATTATCTTCAAAAGCAATGCTAAATTCATTTAATGTGCCTATTCTTCCGCAAATAATAACAACAGCATCTGAAGAGCGAGTTAGAATAAGATTTCTTCCAGAATAATTAAATCCAGTATAAACGATAACATCGTGAAAATCAGTAGGTAAGCGATATGTTTTTACATGAGCTTTTTCCGAAGCTGCAGGTGAAAAACCTATAACAATACCCTTTTCTTCCTTAGCTCCAATTGCTGCCCAATAAGGAATGCCAATAGTCGCTCCTGTAATAAGAACGCCATTGTGCTTAGCAATTTCTCTACCTACTTCTTTTGATAATTCCAAAGCATTTTCAGAACAATGCCCTGTTTCAGCCGCACCGGAAACGCAGATTTTATATTTCAAATAAGTTTTCTGTTTCATTTACTTTAATCTACTATTTTTTTTTACTTTTGTCAAAATTATAATTCAACTATTTCACCTATCTCAGGAACTTGCACAGATAATCCTAAATTATCCTTGATATATTGGGCTAGTATATTAGCAGGTTTTTTTTCTCCATGACAAACAAATGTTTTTTTAGGACGTTTTGAAGAATTGGGCCCTATCGTATTAGAAAGCCAATTTATTAAATCCTTTTGGTCAGCATGAGACGAATAACCATTAATGTGTTCTATCTTTGCCTTAATAGGAATAATCTTGTCTAAAATTTCAACTTTATCAGCTCCTTCTAAAATTTTCCTACCGAGCGTGCCTTTTGCTTGGTAAGTAACAATCAGAAGAGTATTTTTAGGATCTGATAAATAACGCGCTTCATGATGTATAATTCTGCCGCCTTGAGACATACCTGCTCCAGCAATAATAATTTTAGGCGGAATAATATTATTAATTTCTTTTGATTCTTTTGTTGATAAAGTAAATTTTAGTCCTGGAAATTTAAATATATCATCGCCTGATTTAATAAGCAAATTGGTTTTTCTATTATAATATTCAGGATACTGTTTATAAATATCTGTTAATTTAATAGCTAAAGGACTATCAACAAAAATAGGGATTTGCGGAATTCTTTTATTTTCAATCAATTCATTAAAATGATAAAGTAATTGCTGTGTTCTCTCTAGCGCAAAACTTGGAATCATTAAAACTCCACCTCGCAATATTGTTTCTTCAACAATATCTTCAACCATATCTTTGCATTCTTGGTTTTCTTCATGCAATCTATCACCGTAAGTTGATTCTATAATAATATAATCAGCATTTTTGATTACGGCAGGCTCTCGTAGAATAGACATTCTACTAGAACCTAAATCTCCTGAAAAAACTAGTTTTTTATTATTTACTGTTACTTCAATTGAAGCTGATCCTAAAACATGTCCAGCTTCTTTAAAACATACTAAAATTTCTTCGGTTATTTTTATTCCATCATCATAATCAGCTACTCTAAACATTTTTATTATATTTTTAACATATTCTTTTTCAACTAATGGTATAACTCCCGCTCTTTTTGCTTTTTCGCGCAATAATTTCTGACTGTCTTCAAGTATTAAACGGGCAAAATCTCTTGTTGGTTTTGTGCTTAAAATCTCGCCCCTAAAACCGTTTTCAATTAATTTAGGCAATCGTCCGATATGATCTAGGTGCGCGTGCGTAATTAAAACAAAATCAATTTCTTTAGGCGAGTAAGGAAACGGTTCTTCATTTTTCTTTTCTATTTTTCGCCCACCTTGAAAAAGTCCGCAATCAATTAAAATTTTAGACTTATTTGTCTCTAACAAATAATTAGCGCCAGTTATCATCCCAGCCCCTCCGTAAAAATGCAATTTCATAATTTAATCTTACCAAAATCCTGCCAAAAAGAAAAGCCGCTCCCAGCGGCTTAACTAAAAAATATAATTATAAATTAATATATTAAACATATTTATCTGCAACACTGGACGCGGCATAAGAATCTGGCTTGATTTTTGCCTGAAAGCCATTACCGCGGACCATGCCGACTACTTCCTTGATCATTTCTCTGGTTGGACCATTCTGTCCAACATCAATATGAATTTGAAAATCATAATTAAGTTCATGACCTGATTTTAGTAATATCTGCAATTGGGCAAGAATATCTTGGGCTGTTTTCAAAGAAAGAGTTACTTCTTCGTAAATTCTATCTCTTAATGTATTATAATCCTTACCTCCATTAGTTTTTCTCCAAAAATAGCGTCCGCCCTTGCCAATGCGATAAACAATAATAGCCGTTACAAAATCAGCTTTTTTCCCGCCATTACCATTAGAATCAGTTCCTACAATCAAACGGTACTTTGAATGAGAATCATCATTAATATAATCAGAAACTTCCTTAGCTACTTTTACCAGCTTCATTTTTCCCATTGTCGGGCTTTGAAATATTTCTTTGTCTTTTTTTAATTTCATAATAATCTATTTGAGAAAATAAATAATCTCGTAAATGATTCCAATGATAAAGAATAATATCAGAAAATAAACAAAAAAGCTAGGAATAGATAAATTGTAAGCCGGCTCCAAATCGCCTTTTGTTTTTGCTTTTAGATAAATAAGAATAATGATAATAACATCAATACCAAGCATAACTCCGCCGGTTAAAACAATCACTGTAATAAAATTATCAAATCCCACAATAAAAAGAATTAAAGGAGCAAAACAGGTAATAAGCCAGGCTAAATTTTTCTTCAATCTCAAATCATACCAAAGAATCTTTTTAAAAGTCAAACTAATAGTCAAAAAAGACGTGAAAACAGTTAATATGCCAAAAAGTAACGCCAGCGCAATAATTCCGTTTCCTAAAAAAATATTCAATCCAGTAATTGCATCATCAGAAGTATTTTGTCCTGTAATTCCTAAAATTAGAAATATGAAAAAGAGATATGTTATGGCCGCAATTGAAATTGCCAATAAAATTAGTTTTTTTAGTTTTTTTGGATTCTTTGAGAGCATTTCTTTCACTTCTGGGATTAAAGTAGTTCCTGAAAGAGAAAAAAGAATTGCGCCATAAGGCAAAAATAAGTATTTTATATCGAAATTAAGTAAATTTTCTACATCAATTATCCAAAAGCTTTTATAAAAAATAAATCCTAGAATAAAAAAGAATAAAATTAATAAAAAAGATTCTACCTTAGCAATGCTGCCAATCCCAAAATAGGTCAAAATAGCTCCTGCTAAAAAAAATATTAAAACATAAATAAAATCACTACCGCCAAAACATGATTGAAGGATAGATTCTAAAAATCTTCCTCCGATAATTAAATAAGCCAAAATAGCTCCTGTTAATCCTAAACTACTTGAAATAAAAGCAATTATTTTTGCGCGCTTACCTAAATATTTTTCGGCATAGCCAGGCAATCGATGAAGACCTTTTGTTCTTAAAGCTATCTCTCCGTAAAAAAGACCTATTAAAGAAGTTACTATGCCCAATACGAGAAAATAAAAAAGCATTGTAAAAATGCCTACTTTAGCTGTAATATACGGTAAACTAAAAAGGCCCACTCCTATGATAGTGCCTGTTAAAATAGCTAATGCTTGAAAAAAGTCACTATTTTTTGACAATTTACTACTCATTTATTTTGCCTCCACCCATCAAGTGCAAATGAATATGATCAATAATTTGTCCGCCATCGCGTCCAACATTGAAAGTTAAACGATATCCCTTTTCAGATATTCCATGTTTCAAAGCTAATTTTTTTGCTAAAAAAATCATATCACTTGTTAATTCTCTATCCGTCTCTTCTAATTCATTAATTGAATTAATATGTTTTTTAGGCACTATTAAAAGATGTATAGGCGCTTTTGGATTAATATCCTTAAGAACTATTATTTTTTCATCTTCATAAATGGTATCAGCATCTTGTTCATGATTTGCTATTTTGCAAAATAAACACATGATTTTATTTATTTTTTGATTCTTTTTTTAATTTCTTTAATGATTTTATTTAAAGGAACAACCTCTTGGCTTCCTAAAATCATATCTCTAATAACAATTGATCCGTCAATAGCTTCTTTTTGACCTAGAATTAAAGCAAAACGAACATTCATTTTGTTAGCTATTTGTAATTGAGCTTTTATCGTATTCTTACTAAATGAACTAGCTGTTTTAAAGCCAGCTCGCTGCAATTCTTCAAATAATTTCAGTGATTTCTTTTTGCCTAAATCACCTAGTTGAACCAAAAAAATCAAAGGCGCGCTTTTTGATATAATTTTTATTTTTCTCTCTTTAATCAGGTTAACAATTCTATCTAATCCTATTGCAAAACCAACTGCTGGAACATCTTTTTTTCCTAAAAGCTTAATTAATTTATCATAACGGCCTCCGCCGCATAAAGAAATCTGACGACCATTTTCCTCTTCGGGCCATATTTCAAAAACTGTTTTTGTGTAATAATCCAATCCTCTAACCAAGCAAGAATTTAAGATATAAGGAATTTCAAGTTCGTCTAAATATTCTAAAACGCTTTTAAAATGATTGTTACAATTATCACATAAGCAATCAATAATTTGAGGAGCTTCTTTAGCTATATTGATACACTTAATGTTTTTACAATCCAATAATCTCAATGGATTTTGCTTGAGTCGCTTTTGACAATCAGAACAAATATCTTTCTTATTATTTCTATAATAATTCATCAGCTTTTTTTTGTAACCAGGACGGCAATCAGAACAGCCAATACTATTTATTTGCGTAATCAACTTTTTAAGGCCCAGTTTTTTACAAATAAAGAAAAATAATTGTATTAATTGAGCATCAATGACAGGATCTTGTTCTCCAATAACTTCAAAATTAGCCTGATAGGATTGGCGATAACGCCCCTTTTGAGGCCTTTCATAGCGAAAGATAGGACCAATACTGTATAATTTTACTGGATGTGGCAAACTTGAGAAGCCGTTTTCTAAATATGCTCTAACAATAGATGGAGTAAATTCTGGACGCAAAACAAGTTTATCTCTTCCTTTAGTTGTTAAATTATACATTTCTTTTTCAACAATATCAGTGTAGATACCTGTTCCTTTTACAAACAAATCTTTTTCTTCAAGAATCGGCGTATCTATTTTTTTAAATTCAAAAGCTTTTGCTGAAAGACTTACAACTTGTTTAACTTTCTCCCAATATAATTGCTCTTCGGGTAAAATATCACGCATCCCCCTAGGCACCTGAAATTTGTTTTTTGATTTAGATTTATTAGACATATATTAAAAAATTTTAGCTGAATCGAAAGGCCAAGCTCGTAGCCAAACACGGCCAATAATATTATCCTTTGACAAAGATCCCCACTGGCGCGAATCTGAACTAGCTGAACGATTATCGCCCAAAACAAAATACTCATCATCGCTTAACTTAACATTAATACTCCCCCTAGTAATCCTGCCCTCAGGAAGATAATAAGATTCATTAAGAATTATACCTTGGGGAAATTCTGAGTTATAAATAAATATTGAATTATCTTTAATTTCAATTTTTTCTCCAGGCAAACCGATGACTCTTTTAATATAATACTGTGAAGGATCTAGAGGATACTTAAAAACAATAACATCTCCGCGATCTGGATCATTAAAACGATAACTAATTTCATCAATAACCAAATACTGCCCATTATCAAAATTAGGTTCCATTGAAGCTCCTCTGACAAAAAACGGTTGGATTAAATAATATCTAATAGGAATAATAATAGCTAAAGAAATAGAAACTATCTTTACAATCTCCCAAATAAAAATAAATATTTTCTTCATAATGATAAATAAATCTTAACTCTTTTCTTTAAAAAAATCAAATGCTCTGTTATAATTAAAACAATGGACAGTCATGAACAAATTAATCATTTTATAAAAAAGGGGCTATTCAACAATCAGCTTAAGGAACAAAAGAAAAGAAATAAAAGAAAGAAAAATATAAAAATAGCATCTTTGATTGTTTTTGTTTTTATTATCTTATCTATTTCTATTTTTATTTATCAATTAATCCCAGTTTCTCAAACAGAAACACCATTAACAAATAATAAAAAATTAGATAATCTTGCATCAATATTTTCTGGAAATAATGATAATAATCTAGTTAATAATAAAGATAAACAAGAAATAAATATTTTAGCTCTGGGCAGACCTGGACAAGGATATTCTGGTGGAGATTTAACCGATACTATAATTTTAATTAATTTAAATCCGATTAATAATAAAGCTATATTAATTTCTTTACCCCGCGATTTATTGGTTAAAAATGAAGAATACGGATATTTAACAAAAATAAATTCTATTTATAATTCAAGCGGGATAGAAGCTTTGAAAGAAAAAGTAACTGAGATCACAGGATTACCAATTGATAAACATATTTTGATTGACTTGGTTGTAGTTAAAGAAATAATAAATTCAATCGACGGTCTTAATGTATTTGTTCCGCAAGATATTAATGATCCTTTCTTTCCAGGCCCAAATCACTCATATGAATCATTTAATCTTAAATCTGGTTGGCGTTATTTAGACGGGACAACAGCTCTTAAATATATTAGAACAAGATATACTTCGCCTAATGGCGACTTCGATAGAATGGCACGACAGCAACAAATTATTAATCTTCTTAAACAAAAAGTTCTTGCATTAAATCCTTTATGGGAATTTCCGACTTATTTAAAAATATTTAATACATTAAATAAACATATTGAAACTGATTTAGGAATAATAGAAATAAAATCTTTATGGCAGACAACCAAGGATATAAAAATTGACAATATAGTAAATATAGTTATAGATAAGAAAGGAACTGAATTATTAACGGGCGGACAAGTTTTATTTGGAGAACAAATGGCTTCTGTAGTTTATCCTAAAGCAGGCCAAGGAAATTATGAAGAAATAAAAGAATATATTAAACAAAGAATAAATAATATAGAAGAACGTCCTTAAAATGAAGGACGTTCTTCGGATCTTTTATGAAATTAATAATCGGTTTAGGTAATCCAGGAAAAAAATATGAAAATGCAAGACATAATCTTGGATTTCTTGCTATTGATGAATTAGCTGAAAAAATAAATATTAATGACTGGAAAATAAAGATGCAATTTAACGCGAATATTACTCGAGGAGATTTTAATAACAAAAAAATTATTTTGGCTAAACCACAAACATTTATGAATAATTCAGGGATGGCTATAAAATCAATTACTGATTATTATAAAATTTCCGCTGAAAATATTTTAATTATCCATGATGATATTGATTTGAAATTAGGAGAGATAAAAATACAAAAAAATCGCAGTTCGGCAGGACATAATGGAGTCCAATCAATTATTGATTATTTAAAAACAAAAGATTTTATTAGAATTCGTCTTGGCATCAAACCGATTGACCAAGAAACAATTATAGATATTGAAAAATTTGTCCTTCAAAAATTTTCTAAAAAAGAAGAGTTTATTGTTCAAAAAATAATAAAAAAGGCCACTGCATTAATTATAGCGGCCTTATAATTCTTTTGGAAATCTTAGGAATCGAGAAAAGTTATATGATTGAGATTATCTGACTGGTTTATTACTTTGTGAGCCCAGTAAATTACCAGCGACAATATCAAGAGACCAAAACCGACTATAAAAACGATCTTAATATCCTGACCCTCAGCTATATAGCCAGCCACCACAGCAGCTAGCATGAAACTAAACCCCAGAAACCCCAAAAACTTTGATAATAACTTTAAAAATTTTTTCATCACATTTTCTCCTATAAAAATTTGATGTTAAATAACTAATAATATTATACTAAAATGATAGAATTTGTCAACCCCCAAGCTAAATATTTTAACGCTTTTAATTTAATCGGGAATATCGGACCAATTGCTTTTAAAAAAATACTAAATTATTTTGGCTCTTTAGATATTGCTTGGCAGTCTGGAATTAATGAATTTAAACAAGCAGGATTAAATCAATCTATTGTTGAACAAATAATGAAACAACGACCAAAAATCAATCCTGATTATGAAATGGAAAAACTGGAAAAAGAAAAAATTGGCTTAATAACTATTCAAGATGAATCTTATCCAAAACTATTAAAAGAAATATATGCTCCGCCAGTAATACTATATATCCGTGGCAGTTTTAAACCAAACGATAATTTTAGTTTAGGCGTTGTCGGAACAAGAAAGCTTTCTAATTATGGTCAACAAATTACACCAATAATTACATCTAAATTAAGCAAAGCAGGCATAACCATTGTCAGCGGATTAGCAAAAGGAATAGATACTATCGCCCATCAAACCGCTATTAAAAATAATGGAAGAACAATCGCTGTTTTGGGTTCTGGGATTGATTCAAAAAGCGTTTATCCTGCAATTAATAAATATTTAGCTGAAAAGATTGTTGAAAACGGGGCAGTTATCAGCGAATTTCCAATCAATACAAAACCCCTTGCTCAAAATTTTCCTCAGCGCAATAGAATTATCTCAGGACTTAGTTTGGGAATTCTCGTAATTGAAGCTCCAGAAAAAAGCGGAGCGATGATTACAGCCAGAAATGCTTTGGAACAAAATAGAGATGTTTTTGCAATACCCGGAGATATCCTTTCAAATAATTCCTTAGGCCCGAATAGTCTTATAAAAATGGGCGCGAAATTAGTAACTAAAACAAGTGATATTTTAGAAGAATTAAATTTATGAAATTAATTATTGTAGAATCGCCAACTAAAACAAAAAGTATTTCAAAATTTTTAGGTAAAGAGTATAAGCTTCTGTCTTCTTATGGACACATTAGAGATTTACCTCAAAAAGAATTGGGTGTTGATATTAAAAATAACTTTGAACCAAAATATGTTATTTCAGATAAAGCTGAAAAAGTAGTAAAAGAATTAAGAGAAGCAGCTAAAAAAGCTGATTTAATTATTCTAGCAACTGATGGAGATAGAGAAGGAGAAGCTATTGCTTGGCATATTCTTCATGCCTTAAAAATGGATAAAAACGAAAATTATCAAAGAATTGTTTTTCATGAAATAACAAAAAGCGCCATTGAAAAAGCGCTAAAAAATCCAAAAAAAATTAACATAAATCTTGTTAATGCTCAACAAGCTAGAAGAATTTTAGATAGATTAGTGGGATACAAGCTATCTCCTTTTTTATGGAAAAAAATAGCCAGAGGTCTTTCAGCGGGGCGCGTCCAATCAGTCGCCGTTCGACTTATTGTTGACAGAGAAAGAGAAATAAAAGCCTTTAAACCGGAAGAATATTGGAGTATCGAAGCCGAACTTTGTTCTATTGGGGGCAGCCCCCAGCAAGCAAGGAGGCTGCCCCCAAATAATAGATTTATCGCCCACCTTATAAAAAGAGACAATAAAAAAATAGATAAATTAGAAATTAGAAACAAAAAAGAAGCAGATGAAATATTAAAAGAACTAAAAGGCGCTCAATATAAAATCTCTGATATTCAGAAAAAAGAAACGAAAAAATATCCTGCTCCTCCTTTCAAAACAAGCACTCTTCAACAGGAAGCATATCGCAAATCAGGATTTTCAACTAAGCAAACAATGCGATTAGCGCAGCAATTATATGAAGCTGGCTTAATAACTTATCATCGAACTGACTCTTTGAACCTCTCTAATCAATCACTAAAAGATGCTCACGAATTTATTAAAAATGAATTCGGTTCAAAGTACCTTTCACCTTTTCCGAAAATTTATAAAACAAAGTCAAAAGGAGCTCAAGAAGCTCATGAAGCAATTCGTCCAACAAAATCGGGCCATCATCCAGATAAAATAAAAAATCGCTTAGATGGAAGACAATACAAATTATATAGATTAATCTGGCGAAGATTTATTGCTTCTCAAATGAATCCAGCTATTTTAGATAATGTCGCAATTGACATTCAGGCAAATAGTTCGACAGGCTCACCATATCTTTTCAGAGCCAATGGCTCAACAATTAAATTTGACGGCTTTCTTAAAATTTATCCAACCAAATTTAAAGAAAATAATCTTCCATTATTAGATAAAGAAGAAATTTTAAAATTAATCAAACTTATTTCCGAACAACATTTTACTCAACCACCAGCTCGCTATACTGAAGCTTCCTTAGTAAAAATATTAGAAGAATATAATATTGGACGCCCTTCAACATATGCTAGCATTATCAGCGTTATCCAAGATCGTGGCTATGTAGAAAAAGATGACCAGAAGAGATTTATTCCTGTTGAAATTGGATTTATTGTCGTAGACATTCTTAAAAAACATTTCCCCAAAATAGTTGATGTCAAATTTACTGCAGATATTGAAGAAGACCTAGATAAAATATCTGAAGGAAAACAAAAATGGCAAAACACCCTTAAAGAATTTTATGAACCATTTGAAGAAAATCTCAAAAAGAAAACCGCAGAGGTAAAAAAAGAAGACTTTCAAAAAAAATTAGGACGCAAGTGCCCTAAATGTCAATCAGAATTAGTAGAAAAATTTGGTCGTTTTGGAAAATTTATCGCTTGTACTAATTATCCAGACTGTAAATATACGGAAAAAAGCGCTGCAGACAAAAAAAAAGAAGAAGAAATTAGAAAAAATGAAGGCAATGAAAAAGGCGATATAATTTGTGATAAATGCGGTTCCAAGATGGAAATTAAAAATGGACCCTATGGAATGTTTTTAGGTTGTAGTAAATATCCTGATTGTAAAAATATTAAAAAAATCGAAAATAAAACCGGAGTAAAATGTCCTGAATGCAAAAAAGGAGACATAGTAGAACGAAGAAGCAAAAAGGGGAAAATCTTTTATTCTTGCTCTAAATATCCAAAATGCAAATTCGCTTTATGGGATAAGCCAACTACAGAAAAATGCCCGAGATGTGATTCTTTATTAGTTCAAACGAAAAATGATAAAATAAAATGTAGCAATAAGGAATGTAATTATAAAAAAGATGAATAATATTGAACAAATCATACAAAGATTTAAAGAAAATAATCCATCGCAAAACACAGAGGACATTCTTAAAGCTTATGATTTTGCTTTAGAAGCCCACCATGACCAAAAAAGAAAATCCGGAGAAGATTATATTAACCATTGTCTTGAAACAGCCAAAACATTAGTCGAATTAAAATTAGATAAAGAAACTATTATAGCAGCGCTCCTTCATGATGTACTGGACGACACAAAAGTCACTTCAAAAAAAATAGAAAAAGAATTCGGTAAAGAAGTTCTTATGTTGGTTCAAGGAGTATGCAAAATTGGAAAAATAAAATATCGCGGACAGGAAAGAATGACCGAAAATTTAAGAAAATTGTTCCTGGCAATGGCTAAAGATATTCGTGTTATTCTAATAAAGCTTGCTGATAGATTACATAATATGAAAACTCTTAGCGCTTTGCCAGAAGAAAAACAGCAAAGAATTGCCTTAGAAACACTTGAAATTTATGCTCCCTTAGCTTATCGCCTAGGTATTGGAGAAATTAAAGGCCAACTAGAAGATATGGCTTTTTCTTATGTACATCCAGATGAGTATAATAAAATAGTTAAACAGGTTAAAAATAAATATATTCAATGGGAAGATCATCTCAAAGAAATTATTCCGTTAGTCAGAAAAGTATTAGCAAAAAAAGGAATTAAGGTTATTGAAATTCATTCAAGGACAAAACACTATTATAGTCTATATAAAAAACTCCTTAAATACGACATGGATTGGCATAAAATTTATGACTTAGTCGCTTTAAGAATTATTGTTCCTGATATTGAAAGCTGTTATGCAGCATTAGGAATTATACATAAAAAATGGAGGCCTTTAATAGGCAGAATCAAAGACTATATTGCTATTTCAAAACCGAATGGATATCAATCTTTGCATACCACTATATTCTGCCAAAAAGGAAAAATTATTGAATTTCAAATCAGAACGCCAAAAATGCATGAAGAAGCAGAATACGGAATTGCAGCGCATTGGCATTATAGTGAAAATAGAAATTTAAAAGATTATATTAGAGAAAAGATATTAAAACAAAAGTCAAAACGCAAGCCAGAAGAAGAGTTAAAAAAAGAGCTTATTTGGGTAAAACAGCTCCAAGAATGGCAAAAAGAAAAATCATCCTCTCCGCAAGAATTTATTGATGCTTTAAAAATTGATTTTTTAAAAGATAGAATTTTTGTTTTTACACCAAACGGCGATGTTATTGATTTACCAGAAGGAGCTAC
This sequence comes from uncultured Candidatus Saccharibacteria bacterium, assembly GCA_964494655.1. Lineage (GTDB taxonomy): Bacteria > Patescibacteriota > Minisyncoccia > Portnoybacterales > UBA2143 > JAHJQT01. The sequence goes on from CAZBRM010000004.1 coordinate 26,771, forward strand.
GCCAATAGATTTTGCATATCAAATTCATAGTGATATCGGAGATCAATGCGTTGGCGTAAAAATTAACGGCAAACTAAGTCCCATCTCAGAACAGCTTCAAAATGGCCAATTAATTGAAATAATAACTCAGAAAAATAAAAAGCCAAACAGAGATTGGCTCAAATTCGTCAAAACAAATCAAGCAAAAAGCAGAATTAAAACATGGTTTAGAAAGAATTAAATTTTCAATAAATAATTAACCGTTTTATCTAATTCTTTCTGACTTGAAAATTCGATACGCAAATGGCCGACATTGCCTCTTTTAGTAATACTTACTCTACAGCCCAAAGTTTCCCCTAAATTCTTTTCCATTTTCTTAAAAACTATATTTTTTGGCCCACTACTTCTTAACTTATTAGGAAGAGCAACTTTTCTCGCTTTTTCTTCCACCTGACGAACACTTAAATTATTTTTAATAATTTCATTAAAAAGAGCCATCCGAGCTTCTGGCTTCGCCATTAAAAGCGCTCTACCATGTCCTTCACTAATTTTATTACTGATCATTGCTTCTTGAGCTTTACTTGGTAAAGTGAGAAGACGAAAAGTATTGGTTACAGCAACTCGACTTTTGCCTACTTTTTCGGCAATATCTCTATGTCTTAATTTAAAATCATCTCGAAGTTGCTTAAAGGCCAAAGCACAATCTATAGGATTAAGATTTTCGCGCTGAATATTTTCTACTAAAGCTATCTCTAATCTTTTATTAGCAATAGAGCTTCCACGAATAATAACAGGAACATGAGGTAATCCAGCCATTTTAGATGCGCGCCATCTGCGTTCGCCAGCAACTAATTCATATTCTACATCTTGTCCTCTATCAGTAGGCTTTTCAATTTTAGTGACAATCAATGGCTGAAGCACTCCATGCTCTTTAATTGAATCGGCTAACTCTTTTAAATTTTTTTCCGACACCTCTTTGCGTGGTTGAAAAGAGTTTGGCTTAATCTTATTAACTTCAATATTAAAAATACTATCTTTTTTAGGCCTGCCAAAATCAATTGATCCACTTTGATTTTTTATTAAATCGGCCATCTTAGATTGTTTTTTGGGAATAAGAGATTGAAGCCCTCTTCCTAATGTTTTTGTCATAATTTTATTTATCAAGGTTAATTATTTCTTGAGCTAATCGCTGATAAGCTTTAGCCCCTTTAGAACGCGGATTATATTGAATTATTGACTGACCAAAACTTGGCGCTTCAGCCAATTTAATACACCGCGGAATAATTGATTCAAAAACATAACCAGCAAAATTTCTATCCATCTCTTTACGAACCTGCCTAGAAAGACGATTCCTTTTATCATACATAGTCAACAAAGCTCCTTTGACTTTTACAGGACTGCCTAAATTATCTTGAACTAGTTCTATTGTTTTTAAAAGCTGTCCCAATCCCTCCAAAGCATAATATTCACACTGCACGGGAATAATAACTTCATCAGCTGCAACTAATCCGTTAATAGTTAAAAGACCTAAACTTGGAGGACAATCAATTAAAATATAATCATAATTAGTTCTAATATGGCGAAGTAATTCATAAAGCTTAAATTCTCTATTAGGCATATTAACTAATTCAACTGTTGCTCCGGCTAAATCAGGATTAGATGGCAAAATATCATAGCCAAAAAGTTTTGTTTTGCGAATGATTTCTTCAGGCAATAATCCTCCTATTAAAGAATGATATAAGCTCAATGGCAGCGTTTGAGTATTCAAACCAATTCCTGAGGTTGCATTCGCCTGTGGATCAATGTCAACTAAAAGTACGTATTTACCTAAAGCAGCTAAATAACTAGCTAAATTAATTGCTGTTGTTGTTTTAGAAACGCCTCCTTTTTGATTAACTAAACTTATAATCTGCGCCATTGATTATATTATAATCCAATATAAAAAAATTGACAACAAGCCAATTTTAATAGAAAATAAAAGAGAGGGGATGTGCTGGAATTGGCAGACAGGATGGTCTCAAACACCATTGGACGCAAGTCCGTGAGGGTTCAACTCCCTCCATCCCCACCACTTATTATTTTAGTATCTCCATTAAATCTTTTTTACTGATAGGTCCAACACGCGTAATCTTAGGATTTTGACTAGTTAAGTCCAGGACTGTTGAAGCAGGACTTTCAGGCAAATCCCCTGCGTCTAAAATCAAATCAGGACGAGAATGCGCTTTGTTAAAAACCTTGATTACATCTGCTGAAGATATTAAAGATGGCTCACCTGATAAATTAGCTGAAGTAGCCGTAATAGGTTCTTCTAAATTTTCCATTAACAATCTTATAAATTCACAATCAGCAATTCTTAATCCAACCGTTCTTTTACCAGCTGTTAAAATATCTGGAATGATTTGTCTTTTTTCTAAAATTACAGTTACTTGTCCTGGCCAGACAGATTCTAATATTTTTTCCTGCTTTTTATTAATAAAAGCAAGTTTTTTTGCCATTTCAATATCTCTTATTATAATTGGAACCGGTTTTGTTTCTGGTCTTTTTTTTATCTTAAAAAGACGTTTGATGCTATATTCTCGCAAAGCATTAACACCTAAACCGTAAACAGTATCAGTTGGATAAACAATACTGCCACCTCTTTGAATAACTCCAGCAGCTATTTCAATAATATTATTATCTAAATCTTGCCAATCACCAGCTAAATTAAACTTTATTATTTTCATATATTAATTATCCACAAATTAACTATTGAAAAAACAAATTAATAAGAATATTATTATAAATAGTACAATTATTTTAGTTCTCTAAAAAAATAAGGAGGTCTGAATATGAGAAAAGAATTAATTCATTTTGCCAATCCTCTGCATATCTTTTGCCGTCTTCTAGATGCTGGTTTCTCTAAAGAAATTGCTTCTCCCCTTGGAAAGATATATGAACATGTAATCTATAGACCGTTGTTTCTATGGCTAGGGTTATTTCGTACTCGTATTTCTAATCTCCATTAAAGACGACCAATATAATTCAAATTTTTTTGGTCGTTTTTTGTATTAGACCACTAAATTAATTAATCTATTTGGTACGTATATAATCTTTTTCGGCTTTTTATTGTTCAGCCATTTTTTAACTTTATCCTGTGATAAGGTTATTTTTTTTACTTTTTCTTCAGAAATATTCATTTCAACTTCTATTTTATCTCTAACTTTGCCATTAATTTGGATAATTAATTGGCAGGTCTGCTCCTGAATTAATTTTTTATCATACTCCGGCCATTTTTCTAAAAAAATACTTTTTTTGTTTCCTAATTTCTCCCACAATTCTTCAGTAATATGAGGCGCAAAGGGTGATAACAACTTTAAAAACATTTGGGCATTTTTTTTAGATAAAATCATTTCTTGCGCCTGCCATTTATTTGTAAATTCCATCATCATAGCAATCGCTGTATTAAATTTCATATCTTCAAAATCATCACTTACTTTTTTAGTTACTTGATGTAATTTACTGGTTAATTCTTTACTTGTTATTGACCCTATTTTTTCTTGATTATTAAATATCTGCCAAATTTTATTTAAGAAACGAAAACATCCTTGCAATCCTTTGGTGCTCCAATTAATTGTTTGATCAAAAGGCCCCATAAACATTTCGTAAACACGTAAAGCATCTGCGCCGTATTCTTTTATAACATCATCAGGATTAATAACATTATCAAAGCTCTTGCTCATTTTTCGACTATCTTCAGCTAAAACTACACCATGAGAATAACGACGCTGATATGGTTCTGCTGTTGGAACTAGTTTTAAATCATAGAGAAACTTATGCCAGAAACGAGAATAAAGTAAATGCAAGGTTGTATGCTCCATTCCGCCATTGTATAAATCAACAGGCAACCAATATTTTAATTTTTTAAAATCGGCAAATTTCTTATTATTCTTCGGATCAATATATCTCAAAAAATACCATGAAGAGCCAGCCCAATTAGGCATAGTATCGGTTTCTCTTTTAGCCGGACCCTTGCATTTTGGACATTTTGTTTCAACCCAATCCTTTATTTTAGCTAAAGGTGATTCGCCTGTTTTGCTTGGTTCGTATTTTTTTACATATGGAAGTTTAACCGGTAAATTTTTTTCATTAACTGGAACAACGCCGCATTTATGACAATGGATAATTGGAATTGGTTCTCCCCAATAATGCTGTCTAGAAAATATCCAATCTCTTAATTTATATTGAACCGTTTTTTTACCAAGATTTTTTTTAGTCAACCATTGAGTAATTTTTTTTATAGCTTCTTCTGAAGATAATCCGTTAAATTTTTCTGAATTAATTAGTTTGCCATAATCAACATACGCTTCTTTTGAAATATCACCACCGGAAACCACTTCTTTAATTTCTACTTTATATTTCTTAGCAAACTGATAATCACGTTTATCATGAGCAGGAACAATCATCACAGCGCCTCCTCCATAAGTGGCAATAACATAATCACTAACCCAGATAGGAATTTTTTCATTATTGACAGGATTAATACAATAAGATCCAGTAAAAACTCCTGTTTTCTCTTTTTCTAATTGAGTTCTTTCAAATTCACTTTTCTTTTTTGATTCTAAAACATATTTTTCAACAGCTTTTTTATTTTCATCAAGAGTCAATTCTTTAACTAAAGAATGTTCAGGCGCTAGAACCATGGCTGTGATGCCAAAAACAGTATCTGCTCTGGTTGTAAAAACAGCAATCTTTTCTAAAGAATCAGCAACTTTAAAATTAATTTCTGTCCCATAGCTTCTGCCAATCCAATTAATTTGTTGAATTTTTATTTTCTCTACATAATCAACTTTATCTAAATCTTCAATTAATCTATCTGCATATTTAGTAATTTTAAGCATCCATTGCTTAATTGTTTTCTTTTCTGTCTGCGCACCGCAACGTTCGCATTTTCCACTAATTACTTCTTCGTTAGCTAAGCCAATTTTACAGCTTGGACACCAATTAATCGGCATTTCTGCCTGATAAGCTAACCCCTTCTTAAAAAACTGCAAAAATATCCACTGAGACCATTTATAATAATTAGGATCAGTTGAATTAATTTCTCTGGACCAATCAAAAGAAAGCCCAAGAGAATTCATTTGTTTTTTAAAAATTTTAATATTAGCTTGAGTTATTTTGGCAGGATGTATTCCTGTTTTAATCGCATAATTTTCAGTAGGCAAACCGAAAGCATCCCAGCCCATAGGATAAAGCACATTAAATCCTTCCATTCTTTTCTTACGCGCTAAAGCATCTAAAGCGCTGTAACTTCGAACATGGCCTATATGTAAACCATCACCCGAAGAATAAGGAAATTCCACCATTATGTACTTTTTTGGCTTTTTAGAAAAATCAATGGCTTTATACAAATCCTGCCCTTCCCATTTCTTCTGCCACTTTTTTTCTATTTTTTGTGGATTATATTTCATATTTTCATATCCCAAACAATTCTTTTGCATTTTTTGTTGTTTGCTCGGCAACTTGTTCAAACTTTATTTTTTTTATCTCAGCTATTTTTTCTGCTATGTATTTTACATAAACTGGTTCATTTCTCTCCTCACGATGCAATTCTGGAGTTAAATAAGGCGCGTCTGTTTCCAAAACAATCTTATCTAAAGGCAGTTTTTCAATAACCTTATCATAACTGCGGGCGTAAGTAATTAATCCGTTAAAACTGATATAGAATCCCATATCTATTAATTTTTCTGCTTGAGACCAACGTCCCACAAAGCAGTGAACGACGCCTCTTAATCCAGGTGAGCAAGAATGAGGGCAATGAGCGCATCCAAAACTAAACATAGTTAATAATTCAATTAAATCATTATAAGCTTTACGGCAATGAATGCAAATTGGCTTATCTATTTGCTGAGCCAGTTCAATTTGTTCTAAAAAAATCTGTTTTTGTTTGTTTTTTTCCTCTTCTGAAATACCATCGTAATAATCTAAACCTATCTCTCCTACAGCTACAGTTTTTGGATTTTTTAATAATTTTTTGTATTTTTCGCTATCAAATTCTTCAAATTCCCTTTCTTCGCCTTTTTCCCACTCAGTTTCCTTTTTTGTTTTTTTAAAAACATGACTTGGATGTAAACCAACTATAGCATAAACGCCTTCTTTGTATTTCTCAGCATATTTAACAGCCCGCTTACTAGTACTATACTGCGCGCCTACATTAATAACCCAAATATTTTTATCTAAAGCACGCTCAATTACTTCATCTCCATCTTTTTTAAATGCATTAAAATTAACATGCGCATGCGTGTCTATTAATAAAGGTTTTTTCATATTCACTTATCATAATCTATTTAAAACCTATTTTCAAGTTAAAATCTCTGGTATAATAGAATATATGAAAAAGACAACAATTATTATCTTATTAATCATTCTTGCGTCTTTTGCTTTAGCCTTTTATTTTTATCCGCAAATGCCGGATAAAATGGCTTCGCATTGGAATGCCCAAGGCCAAGTTGATGATTATATGTCAAAATGCTGGGGCTTATTTTTAATGCCTTTAATATCCTTAGGTCTATTTATACTTTTCCTTTTAATTCCTATAATAGACCCGTTAAAAAAGAACATTGAGAAATTCAGAAAATATTTTGATTGGTTTATTGTTTTAATTATTGCTTTTCTCTTTTATATCTACCTACTAACTATATTCTGGAATTTTGGATATAAATTTGATATGGGGATGATGATGATTCCGGCAATTGCTGTCTTATTCTATTTTATTGGCATTATGTTAAAACATGCCAGAAGAAACTGGTTTATTGGAATCAGAACGCCTTGGACTTTAAGCAATGATATTGTCTGGGATAAAACTCATCAATTAGGAAGTAAGTTATTTAAAATATCAGCAATAATCGCTTTATTTGGAATGATATTCAGCAAATATGCAATATGGATTGCAATAATACCGATACTTGCCTCTGTAATTTATATAATAATTTATTCTTATTTTGCGTATAAAAAGGACAGTCCTTAAAAATGATGTCATTTTTAAGGACTGTCCTTTTATCTCTCTTATGCACTTACAATCGTGGAAATAATGCCTCGGTTTTTTTGTTTTGTTTAATTTGCTCTAAAATCTTTTCTGATGTTTCCGGCATAAACGGCTCTAATAAATCAGTAATTTCTTCTATAACCGTTAATAACTGCCCTAAAACTTTTTTAGCTTTATCTTGATTATTTTTAATCAATTTCCATGGCTTGTTTTTCTCAATATACTCATCGCAAAAACTAATCAATTGCCAAATTGACTCTAAGGCCTCATTAAATTTAATATCCTTAATTGCTTTGTGATATTTTTCTTGAACTAATTTAATCTCTGAATCAAATTCTTTATTTGCTTTTTCTGCTTTAGCTCCAACTTTTTCCGAAAGAGTTAAAACTCTACTAACTAAATTTCCTAATCCATTAGCTAAATCAGAATTATATCTCTCTTCTAAACGCTTAATACTAAAATCACCATCACTTCCAAAAGAAATTTCTCTTAAAAGAAAATATCTAACTACATCTGCTCCATATTTATCAACTAAATAAACTGGATCAATGATATTACCCAACGTTTTGCTCATTTTTTGCCCATTAATTGTAAAAAATCCATGAACAAATATCTTTTTAGGCAATTTTAATCCTGTAGCTAAAAGTAGAGCAGGCCAGAAAATAGCATGGAATTTAACAATGTCTTTGGCAATTAAGTGAAGATTAGCTGGCCAATACTTTTTAAACTCTTTAGAGTCGTCTCCATAGCCAATAGCAGTGATATAATTTTGAAGAGCCTCCACCCAGACATAAACACGATTTTTCTTATCAAAAGGCAAATCAATACCCCATTTTACTTTTTCCCGCGAGATAGAGAAATTGCCTAAATCTTGTTTTAACAAAGATAAAACTTCTTTTTTACGCTCTTCTGGTTCAATTATCAATTTATTACTTTCAATAAGTTTCTTTACTTGAGGCAGAAAATCATTAAGTTTAAAAAAATAGTTTGTTTCTGAAATTAATTCTGGCTCTTTTTGATGGTCAGGACATTTACCATCAACTAATTCTTTTTTAGTAATAAACTTTTCACATCCAGTACAATATAATCCTCTATATTCATCCTGATAAATTTTACCGCTTTCTTTTAATTTTAATAAAAATTTTTCTACTCCTTTCTTGTGTTTCTCGTCTGTTGTTCTAATAAAATCATCATAAGAAATATTTAATTTTTTCCATGCTTTCTTGAATGATTCGGATATTTCATCAACAAATTCCTGCGGCATCTTGCCTGCCCTTTCTGCCGCCTGAGCAATTTTTTCTCCATGTTCGTCTGTACCAGTCAAAAAGAAAACATCTTCACCTAATTTGCGATGATAACGAGCTAAAACATCAGCTGCTACAGTAGTATAAGCTGTTCCCACATGGGCAGTCTGATTAGTATAATAGATAGGAGTGGTGATATAAAATTTATTTTTCATATTATTTATTTTCAGTGACTATAACAAATTCTCCTTTGAATTCTTCTTTGGGCAACGAATTAATTTGCTCAATAATCTTTTCTATGCTTCCTCGATAAACTGTTTCAAATTTTTTAGTCAATTCGCGACAAATAACAATTCTTCTCTCATCTTCTAAGACATTTTTTAATTCTTCTAGTGTTTTTTTAATTCTATGAATAGACTCATAAAAAACAACTGTCTTTTTTTCTTTTGAAACTTCTCGAAAGAATTTATTTCTTTTTTTCTTATTAGGCGGAAATCCAAAAAAAACAAACTTATCAGCTGAAAATCCTGAAATACTTAAAGCAGATATTAAAGCTGATGGTCCTGGGATAGAAATAATTTTCAAATCTGGCAAATTTGTAAGCAAGTAATTAATTAATTTTGCTCCTGGATCGCTAATACATGGAGTACCCGCGTCTGAAACTAGAGCTATTTCATTACCTTGCTCAATTTGTTTTAAAATATATTCCAATTTAGTTAATTTGCTATGTTGGTGGTAACTGATTGTATTCTTGGATATTTGAAAATGCGCTAATAATTTTTTAGTTACGCGAGTATCTTCACAAAGAATTAAATCAACTTCTTTTAAAATTTTTATTGCCCGAGAAGACAAATCATCTAAATTACCAATAGGAGTAGCAATGATATATAAAGACATAATACTATTGTATATAAAAACCGCCCACTTTTACAAGGACGGAAATTTGTAATCAACAAATAATAAAAAATTAAGCGTCCTTTTTCCTGATATCTTTTAAAAACTCTGCCACAGATGCTGTTAATGGAACTGCTAGAATAAGTCCTAAAACTCCTGCTAATTTAGCGCCAATAAGCATAACCACTATAATAACAATTGGATTCAAGCCAACTGCTTTTTTCATTACCTGAGGAACAATAACATAATTTTCTAGCTGTTGAATAACAACATAAAGAACAACAACTAACAAAGCTAAAAGTGGAGACACTAAAAAGGCCAAGATAACAGCCGGAATGGCGGCGATAATAGGACCGATATAAGGAATAATTTCAAATAAGCCAGCTATCAGAGCTAAAATTAAAACATAAGGAACATTTAAAAAATATAGTCCGATAAATGTTAAACAGCCAATAATAAACATCAACAATAATTGTCCTCTTAGCCAACTTCCTATTTTTACCTGAATACGATCAATTAAGTCAGAAATATAATGCTGATGATCTTCCGGCGTCAATGAAATTAAAAACTTCTTTACTCCTTTTTCCTGTACAGCTAAATAAAAAGAGATAACTAAGACAATCATAGCTGAAAACAAACCTCCAAATAAACCAATAATAGTAGCAAAAAAGCTTGAAGTCGCCTCTGTTAATCTACCGCTTATTTTATAAAGAAGATTCTGCAGATTGCCCTCAATTTGATATTTACCCCATAATTCATTAACGCTTAACCCTATCTTTTCCATAAAATCAGGAAAATGATTAGTTAATTCCTTAATTTGTTCAGCTAATGGAGGAAAAATTAAGGTGACGACTAAAGCTAAAAACAATAAAACAAGAAGATAAATAAAGATTACTCCAAGAATGCGCGGAACCTTATGTCGTTGCAACCAACTTACTGGTCCGTTAATGGCTGCGGCAATAATAACCGCAACAAAAACAATAATAAGAATATCTCTGATTAAATATAAAAAAACCAACCCTAATAATATCAGAATAATCCGAAAAATAGTTGATGTAGAAATATTAATTGTCTGTGAAGTATTATTCATTTTAAATTTTCAATAATTTATCAAATTTATTTTTATCCTTGAATGGCCCGATTAATGCTAAATTAAGTTTTTCCGGCTTAAAAATATCTTTAGCTACTCTTTGAATATCATTAATCGTTACTTTATCTATTTTACTGAATTTTTCCTCTAATGTCAAAATCTCACCTGTTAAGAGTTCTTGAGAAGCATAAAATGAAGCCTGCTCATCTGACGCTTCCATACCAATTAAAGCTGATCCTTTAATGTGGTCTTTGGCCTTTTTTAATTCTTTTGGCCCGACTTTCTGCTTAGTGATTTTTTTAAATTCTTCTAAAATAGTTTTAATAGCTCTATCAACTTTTTGATTATCAACCCCTGAACTAGCAGCTAAATAACCAACATCTGTATCCATATCTGCTCCAGCTCTAATATAATAGGCTAGACCCTGTCTCTCTCTAATAGAAATAAACAAACGAGAACTCATATATCCTCCTAAAATATCTCCTAGAATACTCAAAGCGTATCTATCTGGATGGAACATATTATACGCTCTAACTCCTAAAATTAAATGTGTCTGATCAGTTTTCTTATAATGAACCAATGTTTGCGGTTTAGTCTGTTTTTCTTTAACTAGTAATTTGTTCTTAATTTTATATTCATTAATTTTTTGAAAATATTTCTTAATTTTATTAATAGTTTCTTCCTGATTAATATTTCCTGCTACAGCAATAACAGTATTTTTAGCAGAATAGTGATTTTTAAGGTAGTTTATAAAATCATTTCTTTGGATACTTTTAACTGTATTTTCTGTGCCAGCAATATCCCAACCAGCCGGTTGATCGCCATATAAAAGTTTAAGCCAAAGATTACTCACATAATGCATCGGCATATCTAAAATCATATTTATTTCTTGTAAAATAGTACCGCGCTCTTTATTTATCTCTTTTGCATTAAAAAGTGAATTTAGATAAATATCAGAAACCCAATCAAGAGCTAAATCTAAATGACTAGCGTCAACTTTTGCCCAATAACCAGTATATTCCTGAGAAGTAAAAGCATTATAATGTCCTCCTATTTGATCTAACGGTTCAACTATTTTTATTGTGCTAGAACGCTTTTTCGTTCCTTTTAAAAGCATATGCTCTAAAAAATGAGAAATACCATTGATATCTTTGGTCTCATATTTAGAGCCAGTCCCAACTAATACCAAAACCGCCGCTGTTTTAGTGTTTTTAGCCGGAACAGTAAGAATTCTTAATCCATTTTTTAAAATTGTCTTTTTATAATTCATTATAATTTATCTTTTAAATAATCCTTTAATTTCTCTATTTTTATTCTTTCTTGTTTCATAGTATCTCTATCGCGAACAGTAACATCATCGTTTTCTAAACTATCAAAATCAACCGTAACGCAATAAGGAGTTCCAATTTCGTCTTGACGGCGATATCTTTTTCCAATATTTCCGTTATCATCAAATTCACAAATAAAATCTGTTTTAAGATTATTAAAAATCTCTTTTGCTTTTTTAACTAATTTCGGCTTATTTCTTAAAAGAGGAAAAATTGCTGCTTTAACTGGCGCTAATTTTTTAGGAAATTTCATAACTATTCTAACGCCATCTTTTATTTTTTCTTCGGTATAGGCTTCGGTTAAAACAGCAAAGACAGTTCTGCCAACGCCAACTGACGATTCAATTATATGAGGAATGTATTTCTCTCCAGTTTTAAAGTCAATATATGATAAATCTTTACCAGAAAATTTAGTATGCTGCGATAAATCATAATTACCGCGAGCGTGAACACCTTCAAGTTCATCAAAGCCAAAAGGAAATTTGTAATCTATATCATAAGCCGCTTTAGCATAAAAAACTAGATTTTTATGCTTATTCCATTTTAGATTTCCCTTTTTTATTCCTAAGTCTAAATAATATTGCCAACGAGCCTTTCTTAATTTTTCATATTCTTCCATTTCTTTATCTGGCTGAACAAAATATTGCATTTCCATTTGATCAAATTCGCGCGTCCTAAAAAGAAACTGACGAGCTGTTATCTCATTACGAAAAGCTTTACCAATCTGAGCAATACCAAATGGGATTTTAACTCTTGTTGAATCTAAAACATTTCTATAATTAACATAAATTCCCTGACATGTTTCTCCTCTAAGATAAACAGGCTTTTTGTCCCAGTCATCAGTAAAATTACCTAAATTAGATTTAACTAATAAATTAAATTTTTTGGCTTCAGTAAAATTTTTTCTACCACAATTAGGACATTTTAATTTTTCTTTATTCTCTAAAAATATTTTATTAATTTCTTCTTCAAGCATCTTTTCATCAGCTTCCACTCCAATTCCTTCTAATAAATGATCAACCCTAGAACGAGTATGGCAATCTTTGCATTCAACTAAGGGGTCTGAAAAACCAGATACATGTCCGCTTGCTTCCCAAATTTTAGGATGCATAAAGATAGCTGAATCCAATCCAACAATATCACCTCTTAATTGAACCATTGTCCTCCACCATTCTCTCTTTATTGCATTGGCAAGCTCTACGCCATAAGGTCCGTAATCATAAACAGCAGCAAAACCGCCATAAATATCTGACGAAGGAAAAACAAACCCTCGTCTTTTGCAAAGTGATACAATTTTTTCCATAGTAACCATAATAAATTATTATTCAATAACTTCTTGGTTTTCGTCAATAGTTAAATCATCTGGCAAATCAGTATCAATCGGCCCATCGATCCCGTTTACTTCCAGATCAGCAAAATCATCATGACCAGAAGCTTTTGATTGGCCGATTAATTCTAATAAATGACCAACATTGGCCAATCCAGGAGTTATTGATACTTGAAAAGCAGTTTCTTTAACAGGCAAAAGAATTCCTGTAGCAGAAAGCAAATCTCCAATATCCCAAATAAGCTGGCCTGTATTAAAATTATATTTTAAATTGGAATTAGCAGGCTCAAACTTACCAATCCATTTTACATGAGGCGGCAAAAACACTTTAATTTTGACATCTCTTAAGTCATTGCTTGAATTAATTAATCTTAATTTAATTGTATAGGTAGTTGTTTGTCCAACTTTTGGCGGAATTGGCCCACTATTCATAATAGAATCGTCATTATAATACGCTTGAGCTTGAACAGTTAATTGACTCTTTACTTTAACAGATATTATACTTTGCCCTGCAACATCAATATCTTTTAAGGATAATGGCGCTTCTAAAGAATCAACTTTAACTGTATTAATTATTTCAAAATTTTTGTCATTATAATTATTTATAGGAAGCGGTTTCTTAACTTCAATAGAAAAATTAACTTTTCCCTCTTGCCCGGGTCCTAAAAATTCTAATTCGGGTAAATTACTTGTCTTCCAGGTAATAATTTGTAAGTTTCCATCAAAAGAGCCGCTTTTTAAATCTAAAGTTGCATGATCTAAAACATTTCCTTCTAATTTTGAGGTTATAACAACGCTTCTAATACCTACATCTGTAGTATTCTTATAATTTATTTGATAATTTAATTTTTCTCCTGATTCAGCAATATAATTAAACGAATCATTAACAGTCTGAATTACTGATAACGGAGACGATGAAATTTTTAAAGCGTTTATTGATTCAGAATATAAAATAAATTGATTATTATCTAAAATTCCTGCCTGAGCCTTAAAGAGCTTACTATCACCTTCTTCTCCATTAATATTTCCATTTATAAAAATTTCTATTTCTTGCCCAGATTTTATTTTGTTTATAGACCAAACATTGTTTTTTTCTAATGATTGAGGCTCGGATGATTTAAAGTTAAAACCAGAAGGATAATCAATTTTAATTAAAAGATTGTCAAATGAAACATCTGATTGATTCATAAATTTCAAAGAAAATTCAAATGATTGTCCATTAACTAATTCCTTAGGCATATCAAAATTAAGAATCAAAGGGACTGAAATTATTTCGCTTGAGAATTCCGATGAATTATTAAAAACAGAAGCAATATCGCCTGGTTTATAACTTAATTCAGTTGAAACTTTTTTTATTTCATTTTTTAATCCTATAATTCTAACAGGAAATTCTATTTGATTTTCCTGTCCTGCCTCCAAATCAGCTAAATTCAAAGATTCAATTAAATTATTACTGCCTGAATGAATTGACCCTTCAGGATAACGAAAGATTAATTTAACATTTTTTAAAGAAAGTCTAGTATTATTTTTATATTTAACCTTATAAACAACCTCTTCTCCGCTAATAATTCTTTCCGAACCGCTTATTTCTAATTTAACATTATCTATATCAAAAGAAGTTAGCCCCCGCCAAAACATAAATCCAGCTGTTACTAAAAAAATAAACACTATTGAAACTGAACCGATCAGTAAATATTTCTTTTGTTTAGCAGAAAGTAAAAATAGTTTTTTTTCTGTTTTCTACCATTCTTTCGAAGATTTTTTTTCTCTTTCT
>CAZBRM010000005.1:0-1465 GCA_964494655.1 uncultured Candidatus Saccharibacteria bacterium
CCAGGGCTAAAAAAGTATTTTCTGCGAATTTTGCTAATGTTCAGCCGCATTCCGGATCACAGGCAAATCAAGCAGTATATTTTGCATTGCTTAAGCCAGGAGATACTGTCCTGTCAATGAGAATTGATCAAGGCGGGCATTTATCTCATGGTTCTCCAGTAAATTTTTCTGGCTCTTTATATAACTTTATTTTTTACGGAGTTGACAAGAAAACAGAACAAATAAATTTTGAACAAGTTAGAAAAATTGCTAAAAATAAAAAACCAAAATTAATTATTGCCGGAGCTTCAAGCTATCCTCGCCAGATTGATTTTTCTGAATTTGGAAAAATAGCTAAAAAAACAGGATCTTATTTAATGGGCGATATTGCTCATATCGCCGGCTTAGTGGCGGCTAATTTGCATCCGCATCCTTTTCCTTATTGTGATGTAGTGACGATGACTACTCACAAAACATTGCGCGGCGCTCGCGGAGGATTGATACTTTCAAAAGAAAAAGAAATAGCTGAAAAAATTGATAAAGCGATTTTTCCAGGATTACAGGGTGGTCCTTTGCAAAATGAAATTGCAGGCAAGGCAGTTGCCCTAAAAGAAGCTTTACAGAAAAAATTTGTTAATTATCAAAAACAAGTGATTAAAAACGCTAAAGTTTTAGCTGATATATTAAATAAAAATGGATTTGATCTGGCTTCCAATGGGACAGATAATCATCTTATTTTAATAAATTTAACCAGATTTAATCTTTCCGGCAAAAAAGTTCAAGAAGCGCTTGAATCAGCTAATATTTATGTTAATCGCAATGTAATTCCTTATGATAGACGATCTAAGTGGGAGACATCCGGTATTAGAATCGGTACGCCTGCTGTTACATCTAAAGGGTTGAAAGAAAAGGAAATGAAACAGATTGGATTTTGGATTATTAAAATTATTCAGAATATTAATAATCAAAAAGTTAAACGACAAATTAAAAAAGAGGTTATTAATTTGTCCAGAAAATTTCCTGTTTTATGAAAATTATTAACTGTCAGAAAATAGCTGATACAATATTAGAAGATTTGAGAAAAGAAATTAAAAAGCAAAATATTAAGCCGCGATTAGCTGTGATTCTTATTGGTGATAATTCAGTATCACATTTATATGTTAAAATAAAAGAGAAAACAGGACAGAGTGTAGGGGTTGAAATAGAAAAGCATTTTTTATCTGATAAAATAAAAGAACAAGAAATTGTAAATCTTGTTGATTCTTTAAATAAGGATAATAGAATAAATGGCATTTTAGTCCAATTACCATTGCCTCAAAATTTCTCAGCTGATAGAATTATAAAAGAAATCAGTATTAAGAAAGATGTAGATGGTTTTTTGCCTGAAAGCAGATTTGATTCGCCTTTTATTTTGGCTATTTACGAAGCCATTAGAGCAACAAACGAAAACTTAAAGAAAAAAGAAATAATTGCTTTAGTTAATTCT
>CAZBRM010000005.1:1565-16324 GCA_964494655.1 uncultured Candidatus Saccharibacteria bacterium
TTGTTCCTTGGTTGATTTTAATCGCGCTGGGAGGCCATTAATGGAATTAGTTACTGAGCCGGATATCGTTTCCGGAGAAGAAGCAAGGCAATTTTGCGAAGAATTAAGATTAATTTTCCGTTATTTAGATGTTTCAGATGCTAATATGGAAAAAGGACAAATGCGCTGTGAAGTTAATATTTCCTTAAGGTCAAATAAAAAAGAATTAGGTACTAAAGTAGAAATAAAAAATCTCAATTCTTTCCGAGCTGTTGAGCGTTCTGTGAATTACGAAATTAAAAGACAGGCGGATTTGCTTGATTCCGGAGATAAAGTTATTCAAGAAACAAGAGGTTGGGATGAAAATAAGCAAATAACTTTTTCTCAGCGTACAAAAGAAGAAGCGCAGGATTATCGTTATTTTCCTGAACCGGATTTGCCTCCGTTGACTAATATGTCTAATATTAGCGCTAAAATTTCTTCCGAACTTATTGAATTGCCTCAAGCAAAGAGAGAAAGGTTTCTTAATGAATATAAATTACCTCAATCAGATATAGATGTTCTGGTCAGTAATAAAAATTTAGCTGATTATTTTGAACAGGTAATTTCTGAATTAAAAACATGGTTAAAAATAAAGTCCATTGATAATAAGCAGGCGCTTGTTAAATTGACTGTTAATTATTTGTTAACTGAATTACAAAAAATGCTTATTGATAATGATTTAAAAATAGAAAATTGTAAAATCAGTCCTGAAAATTTTGCTGAATTTATAACTTTAATTGAACAGAAGGAGATTTCAAGTTCAGCTGCCCAGACAGTTTTAAGGGAAATGCTTAAAACAGGAGCGGATCCTTCTAATATTATAGATGACAAAAATTTAAAACAAGTGAGCGATGAAGATGCTTTGTCTAAAATAGTCAAACAGGTTGTTAGTGATAATCAGAAGCCAGTTAAGGATTATAAATCAGGCAAGGAAAATGCTTTGCAGTTTTTAGTTGGTAAAGTTATGGCTGCAAGCAAGGGGCAGGCAAATCCTGAAATAGTTAGAAAACTTTTAAAAGAAAATCTTTAACAAATTTTTCAGCTTCAGAATAATTTTTAATCCAGCTTATTCTTTTATCGCGCTTAAACCAGGTCATTTGCCTTTTAGCATATTGGCGCGTATGTATTTTTATTAATTCTTCGGCTTGTTTTAAAGTAATTTTATTATTTAAATAAGAAATAATTTCCTTATATCCGATTCCGCTCATTGAATACGGTTTGCTGCCGTATTTTTTTAATAGTTTTTTATTTTCTTCAATTAATCCGTTTTTAATCATTTTTTCAGTTCTTTGGCTTATTTTTTGTTCTAGATTTTTTGTATCTAATTTAAGGCCAATTTGTAAAATATTAAAAATCGGTTTATCTTTTTTTCTTTGTTTTGAAAAAAGTTTTTTAGTTAATAAACAAATTTCTAAAGCTCTAATTAATCTTCTTTTGTTTTTCAGATCAATAATTTTTAATGCTTTAGGATCTAGTTTTTTTAATTTATTAATTAATTCTTGATTAGTTAATTTTTCTAATTTATTCCGCAATTTTTTATTTGGTTTAGTTTCCGGAATTTTTAAATTATCAACAATTGACTGGATATATAATCCAGTTCCTCCTGCTAAAAATGGAAGCTTGTTTCTTTTTTGAATATCTTTAATAATTTTTAATGATTTTTTTTGAAATTGAGCTAAGGTGAAATCTTTATTTGGCTTGACAATGTTAATCATATAATGGGGAATGCCAAACATTTCCTTTTTTGTTACTTTAGCGGTTCCAATGTCCATTTCCTTGTATACCTGCCTAGAATCAGCCGAAATAATTTCTCCTTTAAATTTTTTAGCAAGCTTAACAGCCAGGTCTGATTTGCCTGAAGCTGTTGGTCCTAAAATAATGATTAATTTATTATTTTTCATGATTGTTTAAATTTGGGAGCAGTCCCTCGACTTTGTCGGGGGCTGCCCCCAAACATTGACAAAATACTACAGATGTGTATTATGAAGATAATAGTAATTGTTCTTTAATTCAATATAAAGGAGGTGGTGAAAATATGGATGTGCGAACAAAAAACCTGATTAAATTAAACTCATTTTATGTCAACGCCTGATCCGGCTCGGCCCAGGGGATGAAAATCCCGAGAGGAAATGCCATGAAAGCGGAATACAATTCAGGATTCACTTAGTTAGTAAAATTATTTCATCTCACATTCACTACATATCCTCCATGCTTATCCCCAGACGATCAACGTATATCGTCTGGGGTTTTATTTTACTCGAATACTCGAGGTCTGGCCTCAAAAGCAGTAACCTTTATTTCATAAAAGGTTGCTACTTTTGAGGCCAGACCTCTCAATAATCTTAATATTTTATCAAATCTAAAATAACTCTTTTTCTTCTCTTTTTTTCATCAGCAGGAATATCATCTTTTAATTTAGAAGCAACCGTTCCAAATCTAGGAGAATAAATAGCCGTATAAATCTGTTTAAAATTCATTTTTTTAACTAATTTAACTGTATTTTCAAACTGCTTTTTTGTTTCTCCTGGAAAACCGACAATAATATCAGTTGATATTGTTGCTCTCGGAATCGCTTTATAGATTTTTTTTATTAATTTCTTATAATCTCCAACCGTATATCCGCGATTCATCTTTTTAAGAATTGTATTATCTCCAGACTGAATTGGCAAATGAATTTCTTTAGAGATTTTTTTATTTTCGGCAATTGTTTTAATTAATTCGTTAGACATATCTTTGGGATGGGAAGTCATGAATTTAATTTTAAATTTGCCTTGAATTTGCGAGATTGACTTTAAAAGCTGTGGAAAGCCAAATTCATAACTATTCACGTTTTGTCCAAGCAAAGTAATTTCTTCATATCTTTTTTTAATAAGTTTTTTAATTTCTTTAATAATCTCATCAGCTGGTCTGGATTTCTCTCGACCTCTTGTATATGGAACAGCGCAATAGGAACAGAAGTTGTTACAGCCGGTCATAATAGGAACAAAAGCATATTGAAGCAACTTACCCTGTCTGGTGCGAGGTAAATATTTTGTTTCTGCTTTAAAGCTAATAATAGGTGATATTTCATCAACTTGTTCTTTAAATTGTTTTTTGTCTTTTTGCAGAATACATCCGGTTAAAACTATTTTTGCCTTAGAATTAATAGAGCGTATTTTTTTTATTTTACTATAAACTCTATCTATTGCCGATTGTCTTACAGAACAGATATTAATCACTATTAAATCAGCTGTTTCTATTTTTTCAGCAAATTTATAATTCTTGTTTTCCAACTTGGCGGCCAGCCGTTCTGAATCAGATTCGTTCATCTGACAGCCATAAGTGATAATATGGTATTTTTTCATATTATATTTTGTATCATATCTAAAAATATTGTATAATACAAGCATATGGAAAAAGTTTATTTATCAGTAATTATACCTGCCTATAACGAAGAAAAGCGCATAAGCAATACATTGCTTGATATCGATAAGTATTTAAGCGAGCAAGATTATTCTTATGAGATTATTGTTGTCAGTGATGGTTCAAAAGATAAAACAGCTGCCATAGTTAAAAAATTTTCAGATTTAATTAAGAATTTAAGATTGATTGATAATAAAAACAATCATGGGAAAGGCTGGGTTGTCAGACAGGGCATGTTGGAGGCAAAAGGACAGTACCGTCTTTTTATGGACGCTGACAATGCAACAACAATAGATCATTTTAAAAAAATGATTCCTCTTTTTAAACAAGGTTTTGAGGTAATCATTGGTTCTCGTGATAAAAAAGACGCTCAGGGCGCGAAACAAGCAGTGCCACAGTCATTTTTGAAAAGACAAATAGGTAATTTGGGCAATATTTTAATTCAATTATTTGCTGTTTCAGGTATTTGGGATACGCAATGCGGATTTAAAGCTTTTACCAACAAGGCAACCGATGATATTTTTAAAAGATGTCTGATTGATAGGTGGGGTTTTGATATTGAAACGTTAGCAATTGCTAGAAAGCTTGATTATAAGATAGGAATAATTCCTGTAAATTGGGTTAATGATCCTGATAGCAAAGTTAGTTTAAAAGGGTATCTTAATACTTTTCGCGAATTGTTTAAAATTAAATGGAATTTAATTATTCATAAATATGATTAAAAAAAAATCTCCTTCTGAATTAAGAATGGATTTAGTTTCTAACGATTGGGTCATTATCGCGACTGATCGTTCGCATCGCCCAAAAACTTTTTCTGAAAATAGTAAAAAGAAAAAAATTAATTCCAAAAAAAATTGTCCTTTTTGTAATAAAGAAAATATTAAAGAGAAAATAGCAAGAAGAGATAAAGAAGATGGTTCTTGGTTTGTTATTTCAATTCCGAATAAATATCCGGCTCTTTTAGCGAGCAATGAACTGAAAGAAAGAAAACAAGGTCCCAATAGAATAATGGACGGTGTTGGATATCATGAAGTTGTTATTACATCTGACCATGAAAGACAAATGGCACAATTTACACCAAAGGAAATGGAAATGGTTGTTGATTTATATCAATCAAGATATTTGGATTTAATAGATAAGAAATTTATCAAATATGTTTCTATTTTTCATAATCACGGTAAAAAAGCAGGCGCTTCAGTAGTTCATCCTCATTCTCAAATAATGGCTATTCCAATTATAGATCCTGACTTAAGAGGAAGTCTGGAAGGAGCAGAATCGTTTTACAGAAGCCAGGGCAAATGTGTTTATTGCAAAATGATTGAATGGGACATAAAAAATAAGCAAAGAATTGTTTATGAAAATGAAAAATTTGTTGTTCTTTGCCCTTTTGCTTCGCAAGTTGCTTTTGAGACAAGAATTTATCCAAAAGAGCATCAGCCCCATTTTGAAAAAATGACTGAGAATGATAAGATTTTTTTTGCCGATGCTTTGCAAAAAGCGCTTAATAAGATTTATAAAGCGCTGAATAATCCTCCTTATAACTTCTATATTCATACGGCTCCCTCAAGCGAGGAAAGTCATGATAATTATCATTGGCATTTGAATATTCTTCCAAAAACGTCAAACTGGGCTGGTTTTGAACTTGGAGCAGGTATAGAGATAAGCACGATTGAACCGGAAAAAGCAGCAGAGTTTTTAAGAAAACAATAAGAACATGGAATTTATTTTTGGAACAATTATTAATTGGGGATTAAATTTAATTTCAGAAATAGGATACTTAGGAATAACTTTATTAATGGCTGTTGAAAGCTCTTTTATTCCGTTTCCTTCTGAAATTATTATTCCTCCGGCAGCTTATCTGGCTCAGCAGGGAGAAATGAATATTTTTTTTGTTATTCTTGCTGGAATAATCGGAAGCTTATTAGGGGCACTAGTAAATTATTTTTTAGCTTATACATTAGGAAGAAAGGTTGTTTATTCTTTGGCTAATTACAAGATATTTAGATTTTTATTAATAAACAAAGAAAAAGTAATTAAGGCAGAAGGATACTTTTTAAAGTATGGAAATTTTTCTACACTTATGGGAAGATTTATTCCTGCAGTAAGACAGTTAATTTCTATTCCAGCTGGATTTTCCAAGATGAATCTTAAAAATTTTATATTTTATACTTTTATAGGTTCTAGTATTTGGGTTGTTGTTTTGGCTGTTTTGGGTTATGTCTTCGGTTCAAATAAAGAACTAATTGCTGAATATTATGGATATCTTTCTATATTTTTTATCGCTTTATCAATAATTTTGATAATAGGTGTAATTATAAAAAAGAAAATAAAAAAATGAATAATAATAAGCTTTTAATTATAGCTAATTGGAAATGCAATCCTTCTACTCAAAAAGAAGCTGAGCATCTTTTTACAGCTGTAAAAAAAGAGATAAGAAAAATTGATAAGACAGAAGTAGTTATCTGTCCGCCGTTTATTTATCTACCTCTTTTTAAGCAAAAGCGGAAAAATGCGCGACAATCCAATACTATTCAACTTGGAGCGCAAAATTGTTTTTGGGAAAACAAAGGAGCTTATACTGGAGAGATTTCTCCTTCAATGCTTAAAGATTCTGGATGTAAATATATTATTATTGGTCACTCAGAAAGAAGAAGTTATTTTAACGAAGCAGATAATGATATTAATAAAAAAATAAAAGCTGTTCTTAAAAATCAGATGAAGCCCATTTTCTGTGTTGGTGAAAAAGACAGAGATTCTTTTGATTCTGAAGGAAAGTCAATAAATGAGATGAGTTTAATTATTAGTGAACAAATTGAAAAAGGATTAGCAGAAATTTCTCAATCAAGAATCTCAAGCGTTATCATCGCCTATGAACCTATTTGGGCGATTGGCACAGGAATACCGTGCTTGCCTGATGATGCTATGAAAGCAGCCCTGTTAATAAAAAAGACATTAACGGGTCTCTATAATAGGTCAATTGCTGAGAGAGTTAAAATTCTTTATGGAGGAAGCGTTATCAGTCAAAATGCGATTGATTATATTAAAGGCGCAAATATGGATGGCTTATTAATCGGAGGATCCTCTCTTAACGCAAGTGAGTTTATTAAGATTATTAATAGGGTTATCTTATGAAATTTCTAAGAGATTTTAATTTTAAAAAAAAGAAGGTTCTTTTTAGAGCTGATTTTAATATTCCATTAAGCAAAGACAAAGAAATAGACAATAAAGAAGACTGGCGCATTGAAGCTACTTTGCCAAGCATAAATTATTTATTGGATCGAGGGGCAAGCATTATTCTTTTATCCCACTTAGGCAGGCCAAAAGGCAGAATAATAGAAAATCTGCGATTAAATTCTGTTGTCAGGAGGTTGGAAAAACTCTTAAAAAAAGATATTGTTAAACTAAATAGCTGTCTAGGACCAGAAGTAAAGGACAAAATTGAGAACATGAATCTTGGAGAAATTATTGTTTTAGAAAATATTCGCTTTTATCCAGAAGAAGAAAATAATGATTGTGATTTTGCCAAATTACTAGCAAGTTATGGAGATATCTATGTTAATGATGCTTTTAGCGTGAGTCATAGAGCCCATGCTTCTTTAGTTGGCATTCCAGAGTTTTTACCATCTTGCGCTGGCTTGCTTCTTGAAAAAGAAATAAATGCTCTTTCTGGCGTTTTAGAAAATGCAAAAAGGCCTTTAGTTGTTATTATTGGCGGAGCAAAAATTTCCACTAAAATTAAATTCATAAAGAAATTTTTAATTAAAGCTGATGATTTGCTTTTAGGCGGGGCCTTGGCTAATACTGTTATTGCTGCAAAAGGATTTGCTATTGGAAAATCTATTAGCGAACAAGGAATGATTGAAGATATTAAAAAAATGGATTTAACAAACATCAAACTTCATTTGCCGGTTGATGCGGTTGCTTCTGTTGATCCTTCTGGAAAAAAGGGTTCAAGAATTGCTCCTATTGGCAAAACAAAAGAAGATGAAATGATTTTAGATATAGGTCCGGATACAATAAAGCTTTTTAAGAATATTATTTCTCAAGCTGAAACAATTATTTGGAATGGGCCCATGGGAATAATTGAAGTCAAAGAATTTATTAATGGGAGCATGCAAATAGCTCAGTTAGTTGCCAATAGTAAAGCTTTTTCGATTGTCGGTGGTGGAGATAGTATTTATTTATTGGAAAAAGTAGATTTATTAGATAAGATTGATCATATTTGCACTGGCGGAGGAGCTATGCTTAAATTTTTAGCAGGCGAAAAACTTCCTGGGATAGAGGCATTAAACTAAATTTTTAATTATGAGGTGGAAAATTAAACCTAAAGCGCCGAGCGCTTTTTTAAAACAATTTCCAGAATACTCTCCTTTAATTTGCAATCTTCTTTATAATCGGAATATAAAAACACAGAAACAGATTGATGAGTTTTTTAGCCCTGATTATTTAGATGACATCCATGATCCTTTTTTACTTAAAGGAATGAAAAAAGCTGTAGAGAGAATTGTCAGAGCAATAGAAAAAAAGGAAAAAATATTTATTTATGGTGATTATGATGCCGATGGGGTTTGCTCATCAGCGATCTTATTTTTAACTCTGAAAAAATTAAAAGCAAAAAGACCTGAAATTTATATACCAAACAGAAACGAAGAAGGTCATGGCTTAAATAAAAACGCTATTAGTTTTTTATCTAAAGAGGGGGCAAAATTAATTATCACAGTTGATTGTGGATGCGTTGATTTTGAAGAAGTAGATTTGGCCAAGTCTTTGGGAATTGATGTTATTATTACTGATCATCATCTATTAAAAGATAAGCTTCCAAATGCTCTGGCCTTAATTGATCCTTTTCAAAAAGGAGATAAATATCCTTTTAAAGAATTAGCAGGGGCAGGAGTTGTTTATAAGCTTGCCTGCGCTCTTTTGAAATCTTTTAAAAATAATTCTTTTGAAAAATGGTTACTTGATCTGACAGCTATTGCTACTGTAGCTGATATGATGCCTATTATTGGAGAAAATCGCGCTTTAGTTAAGTATGGGCTTGGAGTTTTAGCTCAAACAAAATGGCCCGGTCTTCAAGAATTAATGAAAGTTTCTGGTATTAGTCCAAAAATTGTTCATTCTTCTAAAAATGGAGAAGCTCCTTCGACTAATCTTAATGTTCATATGCTTGGCTTTGCAATTGGGCCAAGATTAAATGCGGCTGGCCGAATGGATCATGCCAATATTGCCTATAATCTTCTAGTGGCAAAAGATAAAAGAAAAGCAAGTATTTTAGCTGAAGAGATTAATAAGAACAATACAAAAAGGCAAAGTTTGACAGATAAGATTGTTCAAGAAGTAGAAAAGCGCTTAGATAAAAAAAAGATTAAGAACAAAAACTCTAAATTTATTTTTGAAGGAGATCCTTCCTGGCCAGTTGGTTTAGTTGGTCTGATTGCAGCCAAAATTACTGGAAAATATAATGTTCCAACAATAATTTATCAAGAAAAAGGAGACATAATTTGCGCCTCATGCAGAAGCACTATTCAATTTGATTTAGTTGAAGCTTTTAATAAATACCTTAATCTTTTTGATAATTTTGGGGGACACAAACAGGCCTGTGGATTTCGCATGAAAAAAAATAATTTAAATAAGGTCAAAACTATTTTTAACAGAATAACAGAAAAAGAATTAAGAAACATAGATATTGAACAAATTTTAGATATTGATGTTGAAATGAAATTAGAAGATATTAATTGGCAAAATTATGATTGTATTCAAGATTTTGCCCCTTTTGGAAGAGGCAATCCAGAGCCGAAATTTTTAATTAAAAAAGCAGAAATTATTGATTGCAGAACTGTAGGTAATGGAAATAAGCATTTAAAATTAGGGTTAATGATTTTTAATAAGAATTCAATGGCTAAAAAGTTCAATGCGATTGCTTTTGGTATGGGAGATAAAAATGGAGCGCTTAAAAAAGGCAATTTAGTTGATCTTGTTTTTGAATTAATTATAAATGAGTGGAATAATAATCGTAATTTGGAAATGAAGATTATTGATTTAAGATTATCTAAATGATAAGCTAAATAAAAAAATTCTACTTATTCCCTGAGCGAGCAAAGCAAGTCATCAAATTCGAGGGCAGTCCCTCGACTTTGTCGGGGGTTGCCCTCTTTTCAGGCAATAATAACTATATATGAAAATTACTATTTATACTGATGGCGGTTCTCGTGGAAATCCAGGTCCTTCTGCTATCGGAGTGGTTATTTATAAGGGGAATCAAATAATTAAAACTTACTCTGAATTTATTGGAAAAGCGACTAATAATGAAACTGAATACCAAGCGACTGTTTTTGCCTTAAAAAAAGCGAAACTTCTTTTTGGAAAGAAGAAAGCTAAGGAAATGGAAATAGAAGTTTTAATGGATAGTGAATTAGCGGTTAAACAATTGAATCACGAGTATAAAATTAAGGAAGAAAAATTACAACTGTTGTTTATAAAAATTTGGAATTTAATTTTAGATTTTAAAAAAGTTAGTTTCAAACACATTCCAAGAGAAGAAAACAAGCAAGCCGATAGGTTAGTTAATGAAGCGTTAGATAATCAAGACAGAGAACAAACTTTACTATAGTTAATCCTTGACATTGTTCTTAATAGGTTTATAATTCAAATAGTTCAAGCAAATTAAATAGTCGCCTCGTAGTATTACGGGGAGGAAAGTCCGGGCACCGAATCCTGTTTAAACGGGAGGAAAGCGACAGCGGATAACTTCCGCCGAGTGCGAACTTAGGGAAAGTGCCACAGAGACAATATTTCTTTGTTTTAGGGGAGACCTCCTAAAATGAGGTAAAGGTGAAAAGTGAGGGATTAAGACCCCTCTTTCCGCAGGGAGACCTGTTGGAATGGTAAACCCTGTCTGGTGCAAGAGCAAACCTTGTATTAATACAAGGTAAAAGTAGCTCGCTTGAGCTTAATAGTAATATTAGGCCCAGATTAATGACTATTCAAGACAGAACCCGGCTTATGATTTACTTGAATAAAGAGACGCGCTTAAGGCGCGTCTCTTTTATACTCATTGATTTTTTGCTTATAATTTATTAGGATTAAAGTATAAATTAAAAAAAATGAAAAAATCAGAGCTTTTTTTTACAACGATTTTAGTCCCCTTGGATTTTCTCATGCTTTTTTTAGCTGGCTTATCTTCTTATTTTATAAGAACCCATCCTTTAATAGTTCAATATAGGCCGGTTCTTTTTCATTTGAATCTTCCTCTAAATAAATATTTAGGATTAGTTGTTGCTGTTTCTTTGTATTTTTTGATTGTTTTTGCTTTGGTCGGACTTTATAAAATAAAAGTGCGCCGTATGATTTTAGATGATTTTTTAAAAATTATTATTGGAGTTTCAGCAGGTATTTTTGTCTTAGTTTTATATATTTTTATAAGCCGTGAATTATTTGATTCTCGCTTTCTTGTTTTAGCTGGCTGGCTTTTTGCTATTCTTTTTGTTTTAATCGGACGTTTCTTTATTATTCATTTACAGAAATTTTTAATAAAAAAATATCATTTTAGCGCTAATCGCGTTTTGGTGATTGGAAAAGATAATATTAGCGCAAAAATAATAAGGAATATTAAGGAAGAACCGAATTTAGGATATTTTTTTGTTGGAAACCTTACTAATCCTGATTTAAAAAAAATAAAAGAAAAGATTGTTAATTTTGAAGTTGATGAAATCATTTTAGCTAACCTTGATTGGCCCAAAAAAGAAATTCTTAAATTAACTAATTTTTGTGAGGAAAATCATATTGTTTTTAAATTTGTTCCTAATATTTTTCAAACATTAACAGTTAATAGTTCTGCTGTTACCCTTGGGACAATTCCATTGATAGAAATAAAAAGAACTGTTCTTGATGGATGGGGAAGAGTGATAAAAAGAATATTTGATATAATTTTTTCTCTGCTTTTCATTATTATCTTTTCACCTCTTTATATTTTACTGGCTATTTTAATTAAAATAAATTCTCGTGGTCCTATTATTTATAGAGATTATCGCTATGGATATAAAAAAAGAAAATTTAAATTTTATAAATTCCGTTCAATAAAAGCAGATCTTTGCGATGGTGAATTTGGGACAAAAAAAGGCAATAAAATGCTTAAGGAATTAGAAAATGATCAAGAAAAAAATATAAGAAATAACAGTCCATTGCATAAAATAAAAAACGATCCGAGAGTTACAAGAGTCGGAAGATTTATACGCAAATATTCTTTAGATGAGCTTCCCCAGTTTTTTAATGTTTTAAAGGGAGATATGAGCATTATTGGTTATCGGCCTCATATGTCTTATGAAGTTGAAAAATATAACCTTGAACAGAAAAAAATGTTTTGCTCAAAACCAGGCATAACAGGATTAGCGCAGATTTCTGGCAGAAGCAATCTTGATTTTGACGAGGAAGTAAAATTAGACCTTTTTTATATTGAAAACTGGTCTGTAAGATTGGATTTAATAATTTTATTAAAAACTCCATTTGTTATTTTATTTAAAAGACATAAATGAAAGTTGCTTTAGTGCATGATTATCTTAATCAATATGGAGGGGCAGAAAGAGTACTAGAGGCGTTTTGTCAGATTTTTCCAAAAGCGCCGATCTATACTTTGCTTTATGATAGAGAAAAAACCGGATTTGCCTTTGACAATAAAGATATTAGAACTTCTTTTTTGCAAAAAATTCCATTAGTTAAATCGCACCATCGCCCTTTCTTAATGTTAATGCCCTTAGCAATTGAGCAATTTGATTTTTCTCAATATGATTTAGTTCTTTCTGATTCTGCCAGCTATGCTAAAGGAATAATTACTTCTCCTGACACTTTTCATATTTGCTATTGTCATACTCCTATTCGTTATGCTTGGGATGATTCGCATAAATACATTGAAGAATTCGGATACTCTGGCGCAATTAAAAAGATTATTCCTTTTTTTATGAATTATATTCGTATTTGGGATGAAAAAGCGTCTAAAAGAGCTGATAAATTTATTTCTAATTCAAAATTTGTTTCTGAAAGAATTAAAAAATATTATCATAGAGAATCAGAAGTTATTCATCCTCCGGTTAAGGCAGACCTGTTTTATTTGGCAGAAAAAACAGATGATTATTTTTTATTAGTTGGCCGCTTTTTACCTTATAAACGTTTTGATTTGGCAATAGATGCTTTTAATCAGCTTGGATTTCCATTAAAGATAATCGGGGATGGTCCTGATAGAAAAAGATTAGAAAAGAAATCTAATAAGAATATAGAATTTATTGGCTTGGTTCCTGATTGCAAGTTGAAAAATTATTATGCGCGCTGCAA
This sequence comes from uncultured Candidatus Saccharibacteria bacterium, assembly GCA_964494655.1. GTDB lineage: Bacteria > Patescibacteriota > Minisyncoccia > Portnoybacterales > UBA2143 > JAHJQT01. The sequence goes on from CAZBRM010000005.1 coordinate 14,313, forward strand.
AGCCTTTATTTTTCCTCAAGAAGAGGATTTTGGCATTACAGCTGTTGAAGCAATGGCTGCTGGTCGTCCCGTGATTGCTTATAAAGGAGGGGGAGCTTTGGAAATTGTCCAGCAAAATGTAACCGGCTTATTTTTTGAAAACCAAACTTCAGAAGATTTAATAAAAGTATTGAAGAATTTCAATGAGTTAGATTTCAATCCTAAAATTATTAGAGAAAAGGCAATGAAATTTGATGAAGAAAATTTTAAAGAAAAAATTAAAAAATTTATTAATAAGACAATGAGATGAAGATAGGTATTGATACAAGAGTTTTAACTCGAGGAACCAGAACAGGAGTTGAAGAATATACAATAAATTTATTGTCTAATCTTTTGGCCCTTAACCCGAAAATCAATTACCAGCTTTTTTATAATGCCTATCAAAAAGTTAATTTAAATTATAATTGGCTTTCTTTGCCAAATGTTGAGCTTAATGATTTTAAGATTCCAAACCGCTTTTTCTTTATTTCGTCCCGTTATTTTAATCAGCCCAAGATTGATAAGTTATTAAGAGGTGTTGATGTTTATTTTAATCCTCATTTTTTTATAGCGCCCGTATCGCAAAAATGTAAAAAAGTTATTACTTTTCATGACTTATCATTTGAACATCATCCTGAATTTTTTTCCTGGCGCAAGAGGATCTGGCAAAAATTTTTAATGGATACTAAGAAAGAAGCCGAAAAAGCTGATAAAATAATTGCTGTTTCAGAATCAACTAAATCTGATTTAATTAATTTTTATGGGATAGAGCCGAATAAAATTAAAGTGATTTATTCGGGAATAGGAAAGCAGTTTAAGCAAATAGATAATAACAGCAATATTAAAGAAAAATACAATTTACCTGATAAATTTATTTTATACTTTGGCACAATTGAACCGAGAAAGAATTTAATTGGGTTAATTGAAGCTTTTGAATTATTAAAAGATAAGAATTACAAACTTGTTATTGCTGGAGTAAAAGGGTGGCTTTATCAGGATATTTTTAAAGCGGCCAATAAATCAAAAAAAAAGAAAGATATAATTTTTACCGGTTTTATTGAAGAATCAGATAAGCCTTATCTTTATAACCTATCTAAAATTTTTGTTTATCCTAGTTTTTTTGAGGGCTTTGGTTTTCCTCCATTAGAAGCTATGGCTTGCGGAATTCCAACAATTGTTTCATCTAATTCTTCTTTGCCTGAAGTCGTAGGGAAAGCGGCTTTAATGGTTGATGCGGCGAATATTGATGAGTTGGCTTGGTCTATGGAAATTGCGCTTTCTGATAAAAAATTAAGGAAAAGATTAACTGAAAACGGATTAAAACAAGCGCGAAAGTTTTCCTGGCAAAAATGCGCTCAGGAGACATTGAATGTTTTGATAAAGTAAAAAGATGAATAAAAAAAATCAATTAAAAATAGGAATAGACGCGCGTTTTTTCGGACCTAAGCAGAAAGGCCTAGGTCGTTATGTTCAAAAATTAGTTGAGAATTTAGAAAAAATTATGATAAATCGGGGGCAGTCCCCTGCAAAGCGGGGGCTGCCCCCAGTATCATTAGAATTTGTTATTTTTCTTCGCAAAGATAATTGGAACGAGTATCAACCAGCTAATCCTAATTTTAAAAAAGTTTTAGCTAATTATAAATGGTATGGATTTAAAGAGCAGATTTTTTTTCCTTTTAAAATAAGAAAGCATAAAATTGATTTAATGCATTTTCCCCATTTTAATATTCCTATTTTTTACTTTAGGCCATTTATAATCACTATTCACGATTTAATTTTAAAAAAATTTTCTACTTGCCGAGCTTCTACTTTAACTCCTTTTATATACTGGCTAAAGAGCTTAGCTTATCAAGTTGTAATCTTTTTAGCAGTCAAAAGGTCTAAAAAAATTATTGCAGTTTCCAATTATACCAAGAACGATATTTTAGAATATTTTAAAGTTAAATCAAGCAAGATTAAAGTAATTTATGAAGGGGCGCCAGATTCGGGGACAG
>CAZBRM010000005.1:16424-22256 GCA_964494655.1 uncultured Candidatus Saccharibacteria bacterium
TATGTAGGTAACGCTTATCCTCATAAGAATTTAGAGCGTCTTATTTTAGCTTTCAATAAATTAATTAAAGATAAAAAAAACCTGCATCTTATTTTAGTAGGGGAAATTGATTATTTTTACAAAAGAATACAGGATAAATTTTCAGGTTCAAAACAAATTATTTTTACTGATTTTGTTTCAGATAAGAAATTGACCTATTTATACAAGAACGCTTCTCTTTACATCTTTCCTTCTTTATATGAAGGATTTGGCTTGCCTCCCTTAGAAGCAATGTCTTATGGGACGCCAGTTGTCTGCTCTCAATCATCTTGCTTGCCGGAAGTTCTTGAAGATTCAGTTATTTATTTTAATCCAGAAGATATCAACGATATGGCTGAAAAAATTAAATATGTTTTAAACAATAAAGATATTCAAGAAAGATTAATCTTGATGGGCTTTAAGCAGATAAGAAAATATAAATGGGAGAAAATGGCTCTAGAAATATTAAAAATTTACAAATCTGTGGATTAGTTAGAATAATATAAATATGATACAATAAAGGCGCCTGATAAAAATTAGGCGCTTTGTTGTATGGAAGAAAATTTTCAAAAAAACAACAAAATGAAATTTGTTCTTTCAGCTTTATTTGATATCAAACCCGTTGACAGGATGGGTAATTTCGATTTTAAAAAAATAAAGGGAATCAAGCCAATTCTTGATTTAAGAAATGCTGATATTAAGAAAAAAAATAATAATAAAGAAGTTGAAGAAGTAAAAAATGTTCAAGAAGTTTTAACAAAAGAAAAAATATTAGAAGAGCTGGAGGAGATAGAAAAATCTGATATAAATTTACAAGAAACCAGACTTGTTTCGGAGCCAAAAAAAATAGTTAAGCAAAATATTTCTGAAATAAATTCAAATTTGTTAGAAGAATTTTATTTTCCTGAAGTTGCCTCTAAAAAATATTTTAATCCGTATAAAATAAAACACAGGGAAAAATATGCTTATTTGAAAAAATTGCCTAAATCTTTAATTGGCTTTATTTCAGTTGTTTTTTTGATTTCTTTAATTGTGCCTGGAGCTTCTTTAATTAGCAGAGGAATGAATATTAAGGACAATGTATTAAGCAATAGCTTGTCAGCTTATCAAAATCTGCTTGCTGCCCAAAATTCATTAGAACGTGCAGATTGGCAGGCAGCTGAACAAAACTTTGGTTTAGCATATTTTAATTTTGCCAGTGCAGGGCAGGAAATAAAAAAAATGGGCAGTGTTACCTTGAGTATTTTAGAAAATCTTCCTGGCAATTCATTGATTTCATCAGGAAGTCATTTGATTAAAGTGGGAGAAAATCTTGCTCAAGCAGGGCAAACACTTACTTCAGCTGTTAATTTGTTTTCGTTTAGCAGTTTATTTAATTTAATTGATTTGGGCGATATCAAAGAAAGTAAACTAACCGATAATATTGTTTTAAGTCAGGTAAATTTAAAAAATTCTTTGCAAAGCATTAAAATAGCAGATCAGGAACTTGATAATGTTAAAATTGAGATTCTGCCTTCTAATATGCAAGAAGGAGTTGTTTCCTTAAAGGAAAAATTGCCATTGGTTGAAGAAATGCTTAATCAAGCATTAAACTATTCAAACGCTTTATTAGGTATTTTAGGCCATGACAATCCGCGTCAATATCTTTTAATATTTCAAAATAATAGTGAAATTCGCGCTACCGGAGGATTTATTGGAACTTATGGTCTTTTAACTTTAGATAAAGGCGCAATTCATAATCTTTTTATTGATGGCGTTTATAATGCTGATGGTCAGCTCCATGAAAAAATTATTCCGCCGCGCCCGATCCAAAAGATTAGCACTACTTGGTCAATGCACGATGCCAACTGGTTTGCTGATTTCCCAACTTCAGCCCAAAAAATTGAATGGTTTTATGAAAAAACAGGAGGTCCGACAGTAGACGGAGTTATAAGTATGACGCCGACTTTTATTGAGCGGCTTTTAGAAATAACCGGCCCTATATCCATGCCGGATTATAATGTTGTTTTAGATAAAAATAATTTTATTGAATTGATTCAGTATGAAGTGGAGATTAATTATGATAAAGAGCTTAATCGGCCAAAGGAAATTTTAGCTGATTTTGCCCCGAAATTTATTAAGGCCTTAAGCTCTTTGTCTTTAGAAGATAAAAAGAAAGCCATTGCCATTATTTTTGACTGCTTTAAAGAAAAGCATATTCTAGCTTATTTTAACGATCCATTTCTTGAAGAATTATCTATTAATGAAGGCTGGTCTGGTAAAATTCTTGATTCTGACAAAGATTATTTAAGTGTAGTTTCATCCAATATTAACGGATATAAAACAGATAGAGTAGTTGAAGAAACAATAAATCATCAGGCGGAAATTCAAGATGATGGCTCTATTATTGATACGCTGACAATAAAAAGAGCGCATAAAGGGGGGAGTTCTGAATATGATTGGTGGAATCGTGTTAATTCAAATTATCTAAGAGTATATCTTCCTTTGGGAAGTGAATTAATTTCAGCTGATGGTCAAAGTTTAGAAATTTATCAACCACCGATTGATTATCAAAAACACAATTTTAAAAGCGATCCATTAGTAGAGGCGATTGAAAGCGAAATGATTATTGATAAAAAGACAGGAACTCATATATTTAAAGAGAATAATAAGACGGTATTTGGTAATTGGATATATGTCAGTCCTGGAGAAACGGTTATTTTAACTTATAAATACAAGCTGCCTTTTAAAATTGACTTGACTAAATCAACAGATAGTTATAGTTTATTAGTTCAAAAGCAATTGGGCAGTATTGGAAGCGATTTTAATCATGAATTGAAATATCCTAATAATTGGGAAATTTCATGGGGATATCCTGAGAGTTTAGATGTTAAATCAGATGTAATACATTTAAATGCTAATTTGGAGGTAGATCGGTTTTTAGGTGTTACATTTAAGTTTTAAAATATGACTAATAAATTAAGACAAGGGAGGTTTATAAAAATATTTGGATTAACAATAATTTCTCTTCTAGTAATAGGTTTGTTAATGCAAATACAAAAAACAAAGGCCTCTGATTTAAACTCAGGGCTGATTGGTTATTGGAGGTTTGAAGAGACCAGTGGCTATGTAGTTAATGATAGTTCAGGCAATGACAATAAGGGATATCTTGGCAGGGCCATGCTTCACGGCTTTCTAGGTCAAGTTGGTAGCGCGTTGATGTTTGATGGTAATAAATACATTACCATGGGCGATCTTGATGCTTTGGATTTTGGAGCCGATGACAGTTTTACTGTTTCTGCTTGGGTTAAATTGGACAATTCAATTAGGAACTATAAAGCTATTTTAGGCAAAGCAAAAGCGTCTTCAATGGACGGATATACTCTTAGATATAATACTGATGGCAATTTCGGCATGATGATTGAATCAAGTGATGGCGATAAAGAGATAAATGTGATTGCCAATGGTGATTATCGAGATGAAAAATGGCATTTAGTAACAGGAATTATTAATAGAGTAGATAATACTAATACAATATATGTTGATGGCTTTAAAAAGAATTCGGCTGACATCAGTCAAGTAGGTAGTTTATCAAATAGTGTTCATTTTAACATCGGAGCTTTGGAAAATAATTCTATATTTTTTAATGGCTTTATGGACGAAGTTAGGGTCTATGACCGGGCTTTATCAAATAATGAAGTTATTCAGTTATATAACCAGGAATGTAATTGTTCAGGAGTGCAAATTGGTTCACTCTTAAGAGCTAAAAATGAATATAAGGTCTATTATATTAATAACAAAGGACAGAAAAAATGGATACTGAATGAAACAGTATTTTATCTCTACAATAATAAATGGGAAGATGTTATTAAAGTGGAGCCGAGCGATCTTAACGCTTATCCAACAATTAATCTTTTAAGAGCGATTGGTGATTACAAAGTATATTATGTTTCTGGAAACACTAAACAATGGATTGAAACTATCCAGAAATTCAATTCTCAGGGATATAATTGGCATGACATTGATAATGTTTTAGCAGGAGAACTGGCTCAATATATTGAAAAGTAATAGGGGCTAAGAATTAATAAATTTTAAGGTGTGACTTATTAGTTTTAAGAAGAAATAGGACGCGCCTTGAGAGCTACATTCTTACGCTCGGAGGGCGGAAGGATGTACTCGTCAAGGCGTGTCCTATGAATAGAAAATCCTAAAAATCTGACCAGGCACAGCCTTTCTCGCACAACCTTGCTTCGCAAGGATGTTGCTCTTCAAGGCCATGCCTGTCCATCTTTTTGGATTTTAAATGCTTAAAAAATTTTTCAATAATAAATCAAAAACTATTGCTTCGGCCGCTGTTATTTTAGGAGCGGCTTCTTTAGTTAGCCGTTTATTAGGACTTGTTCGTGACAGAATTCTTGCAGGAAAATTTGGAGCCGGAAGCGAGTTAGATATTTATTATGTTGCTTTTCGCATTCCTGATTTGGTTTATTCTGTGCTTGTTTTAGGCGCAATTACGGCCGGTTTCATTCCTGTTTTTATTAATTATCTTCAAAAAGATAAAAATAATGCCTGGTATTTAGCTAATAGTATTCTTAATTTGATAGGTGTTTCTTTAATTATTATTTGCTTTATTTTAATAATTTTTGCTCCTTGGCTTATTAAGCTTATTGCCCCTGGGTTTTCTCCTGAAAAAATATCATTAACAATTAAGCTGGCAAGAATTATGTTCTTAAGCTCTTTTTTTCTTGGAATAAGCACTGTTTTAGGCGGGATTTTACGCAGCTTCAAACGTTTTCTTATTTATTCTTTAGGGCCAATTATGTATAATCTCGGTATTATTTTTGGAGCTGTATTTTTAACAGAATATTATGGTCTTTTAGGACTTGCTTATGGTGTCGTTCTTGGTTCTTTTTTTCATATGGCAATTCAAATCCCAGCTTCTTTCCTTTGTGGATTTAAATGGGCTCCTGTTTTTGATTTTAGATTTGAAGGGGTTAGAAGAATTTTTAAATTAATGCCTCCGCGTGTATTAAATTTAATTCTTTTTCAAATTGATTTTCTAGCAATGACAATAATAGCTTCTTTCCTGGCGGTCGGAAGTATTGCTGTGTATAATTTAGCTTATAATATTTGGAGCTTTCCCTTGGGTATCTTTGGTATTTCTTTTGTTTTGGCTGTTTTTCCAAAGCTTTCAGAATCAGCTCAGAAAAAAGATGAACAAAAATTTGTTAAGGAGTTTTCTTTAGTTGCTCGCCAAATTCTTTTTTTTACTTTACCTTCGGCAGTTCTTTTTATTGTCTTGCGCGCTGAGATTGTTCAGATTATTTTAGGCACAGGTAATTTTGGTCTTAATGATGTATCTTTAACATTGAAAACGCTAGCTTATTTTTCTTTATCTCTTTTTGCAGAAGCGCTTATTCTTCTTCTCTTGCGTGGCTTCTTTGCCTGGGAAGATGCTTGGCGTCCTTTTGTTATCGGGCTTTTTGCAACGGCAATACGATTATCATTTGCATTGTTTCTCTCCCGTTCTATGGGCGTGCCTGGCTTGGCTTTAGGATTTTCCCTAGGGGGAATTTTTTATATGGTTCTACTTTTTATTTTCCTCAAAAGAAAAATAGGATTTATTGATGGAAAAAAAATATTTGTTTCTGGATTCAAAATGATTTTAGCTTCTTTTTTAGCAGGATTAGGCGCGTATATTGTTTTGCAGATTTTAATAAATTTTAATACTTTGATTCGAGGATCTTTAGCTGGTTTAATTGGTATCTTTATTTATTTATTTTTTTCCTGGCTTTTCAGATTAACAGAATTAAAGTTTTTTCTAAATTCTTTGTT
>CAZBRM010000005.1:22356-39126 GCA_964494655.1 uncultured Candidatus Saccharibacteria bacterium
ATACAACAAAAAAACATTAGAAATTTTTGCATAATAAGTCATGTCGATCACGGCAAGTCAACTTTAGCTGATCGTTTTTTAGAATTGACTGGAACTATAGAAGAAAGAAAGATGAGAAAGCAGTTTTTAGATATGATGGATTTGGAAAGGGAAAAGGGAATTACAATAAAATTGCAGCCAGTGAGAATGGAGTATAAGAATTTTATTTTAAACTTAATTGATACTCCGGGTCATGTTGATTTTGCTTATGAAGTTTCGCGAAGTTTGGCTGCTGTTGAGGGCGCGATTTTAATGGTTGACGCCAGTCAAGGAGTTCAAGCGCAAACATTAGCTAATCTTCATTTTGCCGAAGAACAGAATTTGGTTATTATCCCCGTGTTGAATAAAATTGATTTACCTAATGTTCAAATTGAAGAAACAATTCAGGAGATGCGCCAGATGCTTAATACAAGAGAAGAGGAAATTATTAAAATTTCAGCTAAACAGGGAACAAATATAGATAAAGTTTTAGATGCGGTTATAAATAAAATACCTGCGCCAGGCGGTAAACCAAAAGATAAATTAAGAGCTTTGATTTTTGATTCTGATTACGATTCATATAAAGGAGTTATAGCTTATGTCAGAGTTGTTGATGGACAAGTTAAACTAAGAGATAAAGTAATAATGTTTGCTTCAAAAACACAAGCTGAAGTTGTCGAAACAGGCATATTTAGGCCTAATTTTATTAAGACAGATTGTTTAAGCGCTGGGGAAATAGGATATATAGCCACTGGCCTTAAAAATTTAGAACAGTGTCAAGTTGGAGATACGATTACTTTAGCAGGCTCAACAATACAGCCATTGCCGGGATACAAAAAAATAAATCCAGTTGTATTTGCAAGTTTTTATCCTGTTGAATCCAATGAACATGATTTGTTAAAAGAAGGACTAGATAGATTAAGGCTAAGCGATGCTTCTCTTGAGTATGAGCCGGAATCATGCGAAGGATTAGGTAGAGGATTTCGCTGTGGATTTTTAGGGATGCTCCATTTGGAAATAATTTTAGAGCGCTTAAAAAGAGAACACCAATTAGATTTAATCGTCACATCGCCGTCGGTCACTTATCAGATAATTGATAATGATAATAAAAAACTTGTTATTTCTTCACCAGAAGATATGCCTGAAATTAATAAAATTAACACCATTAAAGAGCCATGGGTTTGTCTTGAAATTATTACTCCAAATCTTTATTTAGGACAGGTAATGAAGTTGCTGGAAAAAATGAGAGCGGAGTATAAAGATACGCAGTATTTAGGAGTTGAAAGAGTTTTGATTAAATATAATATAGCTTTAAGTGAAATTGTTATTGATTTTTATGATAAATTGAAAAATATAACATCTGGATATGCTTCAATGAACTACGAAATCATTGGTTATTATCCTGGAGATTTAATAAAAATGGATATTCTGATAGCTGGAGAAAAAAAAGAAGCGTTTTCTAGAATTATTCATAAAGAAAGCGCTTATAAAGAAGCAAGAGTTTTGGTTAAAAAATTAAAGCAAGCTATTCCAAAGCAGCTTTTTGCTGTTTCTTTACAGGCAGTTATCGGAGGAAAAGTTGTAGCCAGGGAAACAATCAGCGCTCTGCGCAAAGATGTTACGGGCTATTTATACGGAGGAGATTACACTCGCAAAAAAAAATTACTAGAAAAACAGAAAAAAGGAAAAAAGAAAATGAAAGCTATTGGCAAAATAAATATTCCACAGGAAGTATTTTTAAAAGTTTTAAAAAAATAAGCGCTTATATAAATAAGAGCTTATTGATTCTTTTCTTTTAGCTAATTTTTTGTTATGTTAAGCTTATAACAGAGGAGCAAGCAAAAAAATAAGCATGCTTAAAATAATCATACTAGCTAAGACGATCCAAACCGAATAGAATATTTTCTTTCGTACAGAAATTTTCATTATATTAATAATACCATATATGACTCAAAAAGCAAAAAAAATAAAAAAGATTTTAAGCTCTAAAATATTTCTTTTTGTTGCTATTTTTATTTTGATTTTTCTACTGATTGGCCTAGTCAGAGAAACTTACCGTAAATATCAATTAACAAGCGAAATTAACCAGCTCAAGTTAAATATAGATAAATTAGAAGGAGATAATCAACAATTAGCTGATTTAATGGATTATTTCAAAGAAGATTCATATTTAGAAAAAGAGGCAAGAATAAAACTTAATTTGAAAAAACCAGGAGAAACAGTAGTTGTTTTATCTAAAGATATAATTGACGGAGTAGAAGTTGTCAGAAGAGGAGGATTAGATATAGAAAAATTAGATGAGGAAATTATTAATTTATCAAAAGACGAAGTTTTGGAAACAGCTAATTACTGGAAATGGTGGGAATATTTTTTTAATCAATAATATGTTTGCGGATGTAGCTCAATGGCAGAGCTTCTGCTTCCCAAGCAGATGACGAGGGTTCGATTCCCTTCATCCGCTCCAGGTACTAGTTTATTGTTTTAGATAAATTTACTCATCTTATTATCAAATCATATGAACAATAGTCAGAAAAACTCAAAAAGCATTCTTGGTTTTTTTTATCAAGCTGAAAGATTAAAATCAACTATACGTTTTAGCGAAGAACCAGAAGCACTCAGAGATTCAAGCGCGGCTCATTCTTGGAAGTTAACTTTAATGGTTATGATTATGGCCGATGAATTAAAATTAGAAATAAATGTGGAAAAAGCAATTAGGATGGCAATTATTCATGATTTAGCTGAATCAATTACAGGTGATATAGATCATATTCTTATTGTTCAAGGGAAGATATCTAAAGAAGATAAAAGGAAAGCTGAAGAACAGGCTATGAATAAGATTAAAAAAAGTTTGCCTAAAAAAATTGGCCAGGATATATATGATTTATGGCAAGAATTTGAAAAGGGATTAACCAAAGAAGCTAAATTTGTTAAGGCTCTTGATAAAATAGAAGCAATGATTCGTTTCTTAGAAGGAGGACATAAAGTTTGGCATGATAATCCAGAATCTATTCCAATTCATGCCGATAAAGCAGTGAAATATTTTCCTCAGTTAGAGGGAATATTAAGGATAATAAAACAGGATATGAAAAAAGAATTCAAAAAAGGTGGTATTCCTTGGGAGGAGAAGTATAATAAGTTTTTGACATGAAGCCGTATTCAGATAATATAATATTTTATGATTCAGAATTTACTAGTTTAGATCCATATAAAGGGGAGATTCTTTCCATTGGATTAATTAAAATGAATGGCGAGGAATTGTATTTAGAATTAGAATATGATGGGGAGGTTAGTGATTTTGTTAAAGATAATATTTTACCGTATTTAAAAGGTAAAAAAGTTAGTCGAGAAGAAGCAAGGGAGAAGATAAGAAAATTTATTGGTGGAAAAGAGTCATATCTAGTAGCCTATGTTGATTCATATGATTCAATTTATTGGAATAAACTTTTTAAAATTAAAGATAGTACAAAAAATAATCAACAACCTGCTTTTTGGATGACAATTGATTTTGCTTCAATGTTATTTGGTTTAGGAATTAATCCAGAGTCATACAATTATAAAGATAAGGATAATTTCTATAAGAAAATAGGAGTTGATGCTTCAAAATATAGGGAACACAATGCTTTAGATGATGCCAAGTTATTAAGAGAAGTATATTTAAAATTTTATCAGTCGATTAGTAAAGTTATGCCGAAGTAGTTCAGGGGGTCGTCAATTCGAATCTGACCTTATTTAATCTAATTGATTTTAGTAGTTTCTAGTGATAAATTTGGAATATAAAAATAATCTGGATTTTGTTTGAAGTAAGTTCTAACTTTCTTCACAGTCCAGCTCAAAGAATATGAATTCTAAAACAAAACAATGTCAGAATTGTAAAAATAAGTTCACTATAGAACCTGAAGACTTTGAATTTTATAAAAAGATAGATGTGCCAGAACCGACCTTCTGTCCAGATTGCAGGGCTCAGAGAAGAATGGTTTTTAGAAATGAAATGAATTTATATAAAAGAAAATGTGATTTTTCCGGTAAAGATATTATTTCCATGTTTCCTCAAAATGCACCAGTTAAAGTTTATGAAAGAGATATTTGGTGGTCAGATAAATGGGATCCTATGGAATATGGAAAGGATTATGATTTTAATAAACCATTTTTTGAACAGTTAAATCAATTAATAGGAAAAATGCCTTGGCCTAGTCGGACTGTTTCAGATATAGTTAATAGTGATTATTCTATTAATGCTTCGTTTTTAAAAAATTGTTATCTTGTTTCTAATAGTGCAATTAGTGAAGATTGTGCTTATAGTAGTGGTCTTGAGCACTCTAAGGATTCTTATGATAGTTATGATTTAAGAAAATCAGAACTTTGCTACGAATGTTTTATGGTTAAAAATTGCTATAAAATATTTTTTTCTTCGTATTGTGATAATTGTCAAGAAGTATTTTTTTCTAAGGATTGTATAGGATGCCAAAATTGTTTTGGTTGTGTTAATTTAAGACATAAGAAATATCATATCTTTAATAAACAATACACTAAAGAAGAATATTTTAAAAAATTAAAAGAGTTTAATTTAGGAAGTTTTAAAAATATAGAAGAGTTAAATAAAAAAGCTAAAGATTTTTTGTTAGAATTTCCAAATAAATATATGCATGGAAGAAAAAATGTCGATGTAACAGGTGATTATATTTATAATTGTAAAAATGTAAAAGATTCATATGTAGCTAGTAATACTGAAGATTCAAGATATTGTCAGTTTACTATATTTACAAAAACTTATAATTGTTACGATTCTCTTATAGTAGGTTGGGGATCAAAATTAACATATGAAGTTTCGGCAAGTGGACATGGTCTTAATAAGGTAAAATTTTGTTTTGAATGTTGGCCAAATTGTCATGATTTAGAATACTCCATCAATTGCCACTCTTCCTCCAACCTCTTTACCTGTATTGGTCTCCGTAATAAGAGCTACTGTATCTTAAATAAACAATACACAAAAGAAGAATACAATGAATTAGTCCCAAAGATTATTAAACATATGAATGATATGCCCTACACAGATAAGAAAGGAAGAATATACAAATATGGAGAATTCTTTCCAATAGAACTATCTCCTTTTGCCTACAATAAAACGATAGCTAATGAATACTTTCCTTTAACTAAAGAACAAGTATTAAAACAAGGATATACATGGTATGACAAACCTAAACCAGAATACAAAGCTACAATAACAGCATCCAATCTTTCAGATTATATCAAAGATATAGATAAATCTATTCTTAAAGAAGTAATAGAATGTAATAATGAAAAGAATAATACTTGTGCTGGTTCTGGAGTATTTAGATTAATACCTCAAGAACTTAAATTCTATAAAAAGATGAATCTTCCTCTTCCTAGATTATGTCCTGATTGCAGACATAAAGAACGTATTAAACAAAGAAATCCAATGAAACTATACAAAAGACAATGTATGAATAAAGGATGTTCTAATGCCTTTCAAACAACATACTCACCTGATAGAAAAGAGATTGTCTATTGTGAGAAGTGCTATAATGAGGAGGTGGAGTAGAACAATTCTTATGCAAAAGAAAAGGTTATTAGTTAAAATCAGGCCTTATTTAATCTAATTGATTTTAATAGTTTCTAGTGATAGATTTGGTATATAAAAATAATCTGGATTTTGTTTAAAGTAAGTTCTAACTTTCTTCACAGTCCAGTTTCAGCCGAGGTGGCTCAATGGTAGAGCAACACACTCGTAACGTGTAGGTTGTGGGTTCGATTCCCGCCCTCGGCTCATTATTTACTTCGTTTTGAAAATATGATAAGCTTGATTAATGAGAGATTTGTCGGAAAAATTAAAAGATAAGTATGATAAACGAAAAGCGATTATCTCAATTTATGCAGGAGCCGGAGGCACAGATGCGCAAGATTGGGCTGAAATGCTGTTGAAAATGTATATTAAATTTGCACAGAAAAACGAATGGAAATCTCAAGTTTTACAGATTAAAGAAGGCAAAGAAGCAGGTATAAAGAATGCTACTTTAATAATTAAGAATCAATATTCTTATGGTTATTTAAAAGGAGAATCAGGAGTTCATCGTTTAGTAAGATTATCTCCTTTTAATTCTAATAACCTTCGTCATACTTCTTTTGCTTTAGTTGAAGTTCTACCTGAATTTGACGAAGTAAAAGAGATAAATATTAGATCGGAAGATTTAAGAATTGAGACGTATAAGGCAAGTGGTCCGGGAGGTCAGTATGTTAATAAGACAGAATCAGCTGTTCGTATTACTCATCTGCCGACAGGATTAACAACTTCTTGCCAAAATGAACGCTTGCAGGGAGAAAATAAAAAAAGTGCGATGAAATTGCTTTGTAGCAGATTATACCAGTATAATTTAAAAAGTAGTGAACAGGAAAGAAATAAATTAAGAGGAGATTTAACTCCGGCTGAATGGGGAAGTCAAATACGCTCTTATGTGCTTCATCCGTATAAAATGGTTAAAGATCACAGAACTAAAATTAAATCTGGCAACCCCGAAGCGGTTTTAAGTGGTAATTTAGATAAATTTATAGAGAGTTTTATTAAAAATTAGCATGATATATTTTAAAAAAGTTTCAAAAGCGTATCCGCCTAATTGTTTGGCATTAAGTAATATTGATTTGACTATTAATGACGAAGAGTTTGTTTCGATTGCCGGGCGTTCAGGCGCTGGAAAATCAACTTTAATAAAGCTTTTAATTCGTGAAGAACTGCCAAGTAAAGGACAGATTTTTTGGGGGGATCAGGATATTGGTAAGCTTCATAGTAGAGATATTCCTTTTTGGCGCAGGCAAATAGGAATGGTTTTTCAAGATTTTCGATTGTTGCCTAATAAAACAGCTTACGAAAATATTGCTTTTGCCATGGAAGTTGGAGGATGCGCTAAAGCTGATATTGAGAAAGATGTTCCTCAGCTTTTAAAATTAGTTAATTTGATTAATAAAGTAGATAATTTTCCTCATCAGCTTTCGGGCGGAGAACAGCAGCGCGTAGCCATTGCCAGAGCATTGGCTCATAGGCCAAAAGTTTTAATTGCTGATGAACCAACTGGCAATTTAGATTTACTTAATACTTGGGAAATTATCCGGCTTTTAATGAAAATCAACGAGCTTAAGACCATTGTTATTCTTTCTACTCACGATAAGGATATTATTAATGGCATAGACAGAAGAGTGATTACTTTAGAAAACGGAAAAGTTATTAAAGACGATCCAAATGGGAAATATATATTATTTTAATTCATGTTTACAACATTTGTCCGTATAATTAAATCTGGATGCACAAGCTTTTGGAGAAATAAATGGCTTTCTTCGTCAGCTGTTTCAATGATGAGTTTAGCTATTTTAGGCATTACAAGTTTGTTACTTGTTAATGTTTTAATAAATTCGCTTACAGCCAATCTTGAAGATAAGATTGACATAAGTGTTTATTTTAATTTAGATACCCCCGAAGATGAAATTCTTGAGGCGAGGATTGATTTGGTTAAATTAAGCGAAGTTCGCAGCGCTGAATATATTTCTACCGAAGAAGCGTTAAAAACATTTAAAGATAAGCATCAAGATAATAATATTTTAATGCAAAGTTTAGATGAATTAGACAGCAATCCATTAGAAGCAAGTTTAAATATTAAAGCCCAGCAAGCATCGCAATATGAATCAATTGTTGGTTTTTTTGAACAAAAAAAATACAGCAAAATTGTTGATAAAATAAATTATCTTGAAAATAAAGCAGTTATTGCGCGTCTTACTTCAATAACAAGAAGTATTCGCCAGATTGGTTTGGTTATTTTGCTGGTTTTAGCGGGCTTAGCTGTTTTGGTTACTTTTAACACAATCCGTTTAACTATCTACAGTTCCAGGAGGGAAATAAAAGTAATGAAATTAGTTGGAGCGAGTAATTGGTTTGCAAAGGGTCCTTTTATTGTTGAAGGAGCGCTTTATGGAGTTATAGCAGCTGTAATCTCTCTCTTTCTTTTATATCCGTTTTTATGGTATATTTCGCCTAAAATAACTTCTTATTTGCCTGGCACTGATCTCTTTTATTTTTTCCAGGCGAATATAATTGTTCTGTTTTTAATTCAAATATTGGTAGGTGTTTCTCTTGGGACCGTCAGCAGCTTGGTTGCTATCAGAAGATATTTGGAAGAAGTATAAATGCCAGATCGGCTAATTGGTAAAACATTGTTTTTATATTATAATAGTGGCATGATAAAGTGTAAACTTTGTGGTCACTATTTTAAATTTGTAACTGCAAAACATTTACAATCAAAACATAATTGTAGTGTAAAGAGCTATATAAAGAAGTTTGGCAATAAAGGTGTTGGCCATTTTTCTGTTTCAATTAGTAAATTAGATAAAAATGATCCAAGATATATTAAATGGAGGGAAAGTTTAAAAAATAGACCATCTCCATGGAATAAGGGTTATAACAAAGAGACACATCCTGGCATTAAAAAGATTTCAAAGACATTCAAGAGAAAGAAAATTGATAATTTTGCTAAATGGAGAGAAAGTGCTATTAAAGAAGGATTAATTAAAGTAAAATATCCTTCTTTTGAAAAAAATGGAGATTTGGCAGAATTTATTGGTGTAGTTTTAGGAGATGGTTATATTGGTAAATTTCCAAGAACAGAGGTTTTGGGAATTTATTCTAATTCAAATAATGAAGGGTTTATAAATAGATATAGTGAATTAGTTGAAAAATTGTTTGATAAAAAACCAACTGTATCAAAAAGGAAGAAAAGTAATTGTGTTAACATTATTATTTACCAAAAAGATATAAGTAAGAGGTTGGGAATTCCAATGGGAGCTAGAAAAAATAAACAGATGAGTTTGCCTAATTGGATTTGCAAAGATAGAGAATATTTAATAAGATATTTAAGAGGGTTATATGAAGCAGAAGGCTCTTTTTCTGTTCATCTTCCTACTTATACTTATAAGTTCTCTTTTGCTAATAGAAATGAGTCTTTACTTAATAATGTTTATAAGGGATTGAAGATTTTAGGGTTTCATCCGCATAGAGATAATTTAAGAGTTCAAATTTCTAAGAAAGAAGAAGTTTATCGTTGTAGGGATTTGTTGCAGTTTAGAAAATATTAAATATATTGGGGAGTTTGCTAATGGTAGGCAGCGACACTCTGGATGTCGTGGTGCAGGTTCGAATCCTGCCTCCCCAGCATAGCAAAATAACCCCTTATTTACGCGGTTGTTTTTAGTAGGGAGTGTGGACGTTAGAACTTTTTGGTGATAGAATAGAGTGGTATGAAAACAAGTTTCCATAGAATTTACACCAAAGACAGTTTAGAATTACATGGGCTTTTATACGAACCGGATAAAAAGGCTAAAACCGTTTTAGCTTTTATTCATGGAATGGGCGGTAATTTTTATGAAAATAAATTTTTAGATAACCTGGCTGAAACATTAACTCAAAATAATATTGCTTTTTGCCCTTTTAATAATAGAGGTAATTCTTTTATGACTGATTTTCTAAAAAAAACAGAAAAAGGCATTAAATTTGTTACAATCGGTAATGCTAATGAGAAATTTGAGGATTGTGTCTTAGATATTAAAGCCCATATAGATTTTTTACAAAAACAAGGATTTACTAATATTCATTTATCAGGCCATAGTTTAGGCAGTCCAAAAATTGCTTATTACGCAGCTAAAACCAAAGATAAAAGAATTAAATCTCTAATATTTATTTCTCCTTCTGATATGCTTGGTTTAGTTAGAGAAGAACCAAAAAGATTCAAACAGAACATTACTATGGCTAAAAGAATGATAAAACAGAAAAAGGGCAACGAACTGATGCCAACAAGAGTCTGGGACGAATATCCTATAACAGCTAATACTTATTTGAGTATTTTCGGAGACGATTCTAAAGCAGTTATCTTTAATTTTTATAATCCTGAATTAGGTTATAAAATATTATCTCAAATTCCTTTCCCAATATTTACTACTATGGGCAGAAAAGATGATGTTTTAGTTATTCCGATAGAAGATATAATGAGAATTATTAAAGAGAAAGCAAAATCAAGCCCAAGACGCGAACACGAAATTATCGGCGATGCTCCTCATAGTTATAGAGGATTTGAAGAGTCACTTACTAAAGCCATTTTAACTTGGATAAAAAGTTTTAGGGGGTTAATTTAAAATATAATAATCTATTTTTGTGGACTCAAATCTGGGATATAAATATACTGTTCTAATTCCTGAATTTTGGTTCTAACGTCGTCCACGATGGCCAGCACGAGTCAGCGCAGTATTGAGGCAGACCCGAGACGCCTATTTTGAAGCTATTTTCACAATGGGTCTCGGGCGTCCTAAACCCGTACCCGTCTAGGATATCGAGCTTTGTTCAGGACGGAACTCTGTCAATGAATCGTCAAAAAGTTGGTTTTTTGATATAATAAAAATACATGAATCACAAAATTTTAATTATTTTATTAATTTTAATTGTTTTGGTCGGGATTTGGCTGGGTTTAAAATTTATAATTAACGGATCGCCAGTAGGGCCTGTTGCCTGCACAATGGACGCAAAACTTTGCCCGGATGGCTCTTATGTCGCCAGAGTTCCGCCGAAATGCGATTTTGCGCCCTGCCCAGAAACAAAAACAGTAAAACTATATTATTATAGTTATGAACTGGATAGAGACGAGTCAGGGAACATTGCTTGTAGCAGGAATGGACTAGTAGCAGTTGAGAGAGAAATTTCAATCACTCAAACGCCGATTCAGGATGCCGTAAAACTTTTACTTTCGGGCGAACTCACTGAAGAAGAACGGGCCCAAGGAATTGACACAGAATATCCACTGGAAGGCCTTTCGCTGAAAGGCGCCTTGTTGAAAGACGGAGTTTTAACACTTGAATTTGACGATTCCAAAAACAAAACCGTTGGCGGCTCCTGCCGGGTGGGCATTCTTTGGTTTCAGATTGAAGCAACAGCAAAACAATTTCCAGAAGTCCAGCAAGTCCGTTTTCTGCCCGAGGAAATTTTCCAACCCTAAGATAAACTATAAGTAAATTAATGGAAATGTGGAAATAGGGTCAGGAGCCTTTTATTCTTGTTGGTAATTACGTGAAAAGGTTCCAATTTCGTCCCATACAGCCAGCCACGAGGTTTTTTATGATTGCTGAATAATTGTGGTTGTTGCTAAAATAAGAAAGTAATGTTTCTTGAGTTATGAATTTCTGTTGACAAAGATTTTGTGATGTAATAAGATGTAATTAGTTCATTAAAGCGAGTTTATAAAATAACAGCAAGTTTGTCGGAACTTCCATCGGGCGGTTCTAATCCGTCACTTGCTTTATCACAAGCCGTTAGGTCTTCAGATCTAGCGGCTTTTATTTTTTAATGGTAAGATAAAAAATATGATTATTCCAAAAGTAGTAATTGTCAGGACAACTAAGGGGCAAAAATACGCAGATTTTATAGCAAAAGAAGTAAATCTTGCTGGTTATTGTTGTGGTGTAACAGATATTAAAAATTTAGAGGAGTATTTAAATAAAAATAAATATTCTCCTGAAGAAACAATAATTCATTCCCGAACAGCTGGTCCTAATTATACCTATAAGGTTTTGAGGAATTTTGAAAAGCAGGGCTATAGAATTATAAATTCTCCAGAAGCCATAAAATTGACGAGTGATAAATTTCATTCTTGTATTTACGCAATGGAAAAAGATATTCCTTGCGCTGAGACAATTAAGGTTTATAAAAATGAAGCAGTTTCTTTTATTGAAGAAAAAATAAAAGAATGGAAAAAAATAGTGGTCAAGCCAATAACTAGTCAGGGTCAGGGAAAATTTTGTTTTAAATTTGATGACGCTAATATTAATCAAATTAAAAAAATCAATGAAATTCCCAATAAAGAATTAGTTGTTCAAAAATTCATAGATTATTTGAAATTAAATAGGGTTATTGTCATAGATTATAAGGCCCTGAAAGAAGCGGTATTCTATGATGCGCCTGATCAGGGATGGAAATGCAGTGTTTGTTTAAATACAAAAATAAAGTGTTATAAGAATCCAGATAGGGATTTATTAGAATTTGCTGAAAATGTAGCTAAAAAATTTAAGGCAGAAATTTCATTTATAGATATTTTTTCCACTAAAAACGGTTATGTCTTAAACGAAATAAATACCGCTTGTAGTTTAATAATTCATGAAAGGCTTAGTAGATATAATATTTCTAAAAAAATAGCAGATTATTTATTGAGTTTTATATAGGATAATACAAATATGAAAAGTTTTATTTCAGCATTTGTAATTTTCGTTGTTATTGGAGGCGGTCTTTATATTGCTTCTATAATTTTTGACGATAAAAATGAAATAGAAAGTATTAATATGAACAAAGATGAGAAAAAATTAATCTTTCCTGGAGAAGAAGGCTCAGAGCAGGTAACTCAACAAAAATCCGAACAATCTCAACAATCTCAGCAACAACAAGAATTTGGAAATGAATTAAGAGCCGAGGTGTTAAAACAGGGAACAGATCAGGAAGCGAAAGATGGAAATAAAGTAACAGTTCATTATGTTGGAGTTTTAGAAGATGGAACTAAATTTGATTCAAGCGTAGATAGAGGTCAGCCGTTTCAATTCACTTTAGGCGCCGGACAAGTTATTCAAGGTTGGGATTTAGGCGTTCTTGGAATGAAAATCGGGGAAATAAGAAGATTATATATTCCTTCAGCGTATGGCTATGGAGAACAAGGAGCCGGAAACAGTATTCCGCCTAATGCTAATTTAATCTTTGAAGTGGAATTATTAAGATTAGATTAGAAAAAATAGTTTGGATTTCTTAGAAGGCACAGTCTCATTACTTGCCATAAAGAATATTTTCTGTTATCGTATATTTAATGAATAAGAAAAGATTTGTTTATCTTGATAATGCCGCAACAACACCAGTTGATTCGGCTGTCTTTAAGAAAATGCAGCCGTATTTTTTTGAACAATATGGCAACCCTTCAACTATTTATAGTTTAGGAGAAAAAGCAAATCAGGCAGTTGAAAAAGCTCGTGGACAAATTGCAGATTTTTTAAAATGTTCTTCTAATGAAATATATTTTACCAGTTCTGCCAGTGAAAGCGATAATTGGATTATTAATGGATTGGTTTCAAATGAAAAAAAGAAAATTCATATTATTACTTCTACAATTGAGCACAAAGCAATTCTTGAACCATGTAGAAATTTGAAAGAAAAAGGACTAGCTGAAATAACTTATTTACCAATTAATGAAAGCGGTTTGGTTGAAATAAGCAGCTTTAAAAAAGCTATTAAAAAAAATACCAAATTGATTTCAATTATGTATGCTAATAGCGAAATAGGAACTATTCAGCCAATTGAAGAAATAAGCGCTTTAATTAGAAAAATTAATAGTAAAAGAAACGAAAAAATTATTTTTCATACAGATGCGGTTCAGGCAGTTAATTATTTGAATTGCGATGTGCAAAAATTAGGCGTAGATTCATTATCTTTATCAGGCCATAAAATTTATGGGCCAAAAGGAATAGGAGCGCTATATATAAGAAATGGAATTTCAATTAGTCCGCTGATCCGCGGAGGAGGACAGGAAAAAAATATGCGCTCAGGCACCGAAAATGTCCCAGGCATTGTTGGATTAGGGGAAGCAATTAAAAAAGTTCAAGATTGCAAAATAAAAATTGACAGCATTAAAAAATTAAGGAATAAATTAATTACAGGAATTTTAAGAGATATCCCTGATTCACAACTTAATGGTTCTCTAAAAAGGCGTTTGCCTAATAATGCTCATATTAGTTTTAGCGGGGCAGAAGGAGAAAGCATTGTCATGGAACTGTCTCAAAGAAATATTTTTGTATCAACTGGTTCAGCTTGCGCTAGTAATTCTTTAAGTCCATCGCATGTTTTAACAGCTTTAGGGCTTTCTCATGAGCAGTCGCATTGCAGTGTTCGTTTTACTTTAGGCAAATATACAACAAACAATGATATTAATTTTGTTTTAAAAATTCTCCCCGGGATTATTAAAAGATTAAGAAAAATATCAGGCCGATAAAAATATGTATTCTAAAAAAGTTATTGAACATTTTCAAAATCCTAAAAATATGGGCAAGATGAAAAATCCTGATGCCGTAGCAGAGGTTGGAAATCCTAAATGTGGAGATATTATGAAATTATATATAAAGGTAAAGAACGGCAGAATAAAAGATATATCTTTTGAAACAATGGGTTGTGTAGCGGCAATCTCTACATCCTCAATGATCACTGATATGGCTAAAGGTAAAACACTTGCTCAAGCAATGAAAATTTCATATAATGATGTAGCTGAAAAGCTTGGCAGATTGCCTCCGATTAAAATGCATTGTGCTGATTTATCTGTTAAGGCCTTGCAAAAAGCAATTAAAAATTATGGCTGTACCAAAACAAAGACATACTAAATCAAGAAGAAATAGAAGACGATCTCATCATGCTTTAAAAAAGCAGAGTGTTTCTGTTTGCCCTAAATGTGGCGAGCCAGTCTTGCCTCACAGTGTTTGTTCTAATTGTGGCGTTTATTCCGGCAAAGAAATTATTGATGTTATGGCTAAATTAAATAAAAAAGAAAAAAAGAAAAAGCAAAAAGAAATAGCTGCTCAGGAAAAAGAAAAGGGAAGTGAAAAAGCATTAAATATAGAAGAATTGTCGAAGAAGTAATTTTGCAAATAAATCTCAATTTCTAATTTTTAAAAAATTAAAGCATTAAAAATTTTACGTTATGGCCAACAGACATTTATCAAGAAGTATTGCAATGCAATCCCTATATGAATGGGATTTTAAAGATATGGATATGGACAAATTAGATGAAATTGTTAAACAGAATATAGAAGAATTTGGTCCAGGGATAGAAGAAACTGATTTTGTCTGGCAGATAGTTAATGGAGTTATAGAAAATTTATCTAAATTAAATAAGATTATTGAAAAATCAGCTCCAGAATGGCCTATTGATCAAATTACTATTGTTGACCGTAATGTTCTTAGAATCGGACTTTATGAGCTTCTTTTAGGAAATAGAAAAGAAGTTCCTCCTAAAGTAGCTATTAACGAGGCGATTGAATTAGCCAAAACGTTTGGCGGAGAATCCTCAGGAAAATTCATCAATGGTGTCTTAGGTACGGTTTATAGAGAAATTGGAGAACCCGATAAAGACGAGTAATGTAATTTTAAATTATAAATTATAAATTTTAAATCAATTTTAAATTCATAAATAATTAAAACAAATTAAAATTTAATCATTTAGATTTCAATTAAAACTTAAAATTTAAAACTTAAAATTGGTTCATATGGAATCATCTTCTCTTGAAAAAAAAATAAAAATAGAGTTTAATAATAAAGATCTTTTAAAACAGGCCCTAGTTCATCGTTCTTATTTAAATGAGAATCCCGCATTTAATCTGAAAGATAATGAACGACTTGAATTTTTAGGCGATGCTGTATTAGAAATGATTGTTACCGAATATCTTTATGAGAATTATCCGAATCCTGAGGGAGAGTTAACTAATTGGCGGGCATCTTTGGTTAATTCCAAAATGCTGGCTAAAGTTGCAAATCAATTAAAATTAAACAATGATTTATTCTTAAGTAAAGGAGAATCTAAAGATACTGGCAGAGCGCGTCAATATATTTCAGCTAATGCTCTTGAAGCATTAATAGGAGCAATTTATCTTGATCAGGGATATAAGGAATCATATGAATTTATTAAGAGAGAAATTATCAAAGAGCTGCCTAAAATTATTAAGAATAAGCTTTATCATGATCCAAAAAGCTTATTCCAGGAAAAAGCGCAGGATAAGACAGGGATCACTCCTTCTTATGAAGTAATTAAAGAATGGGGTCCTGATCATGATAAGAATTTTATAGTTGGAGTTTATTTAGAAAAAGAATTAATTGCTGAAGGTCAGGGAATTTCAAAACAAGAAGCGCAGGAAAAAGCAGCAGCAGATGGCTTAAAGAAGAAAAAATGGAATTAATAATTAAAATTTAATTTATGTTAACTATTCGTTTAATTAAAATAGGAAAAAGAAATAACTCTAGCTTTAGGGTTGTTTTGATAGAAAAAGCAACTGCTCCAAAAAGTGGAAAATTTTTAGAAATTTTAGGCAATTATAATCCTCATAATAAGGAAATTAATTTGGAAGAAGAAAGAATAAAATATTGGCTTTCTAAAGGAGTAAAAACTTCTGAAACTGTTCATAATTTATTAATCAGAAAGAAAGTAATTAAGGGTTCTAAAATTAAAAAAAATATAAAAGAAAAAAAGAAAAAATCCGATTCTGAAAATAAGCAAGAATACTCAAAGAACAAAGAAAAAGAAAAAGAAGAAGAAAAAGAAGAAAAACAGGAAATTAAGGAAAAAGAAGATGCTGTCAAAGAAGAATAGGGATTGACAAAAGTAATATAATATAATACTCTAAAAACAGAGTAGCAGCATAGTCGAACTGCTATCAGCATATTAAGAAAAACGTTAAGTAAGAAATATGGCTAAAGAACAAACTGATCAAGAATTTTTAGGGTTTGTCGTTAAGTCAATTGCTAATTATCCTGATGATGTTAAAATTACCAGGACAGTTGATGAGATGGGCGTTCTGTTAAATCTTAAAGTTAACTCAGAAGATATGGGTCAGATTATTGGACGACAAGGATCTACGGCTAGGGCGATTAGAACTATTCTTAGAGTAATCGGCGTTAAAAATAATGCTAGAATTAAT
>CAZBRM010000005.1:39136-40350 GCA_964494655.1 uncultured Candidatus Saccharibacteria bacterium
GAGCCAGAAGGTGGTAGAGCTAGAACTCAAGAGAG
This sequence comes from uncultured Candidatus Saccharibacteria bacterium, assembly GCA_964494655.1. Taxonomy (GTDB): domain Bacteria; phylum Patescibacteriota; class Minisyncoccia; order Portnoybacterales; family UBA2143; genus JAHJQT01. Next base: position 39,172 of record CAZBRM010000005.1, read on the forward strand.
AACATCCGTTCCTCAAGCTGATGTAAAAAAGAATGTTGATGAAGTAGTTGACGAATTAAAGCTGTAAAATTTTTTTACAGAATTGCAAAAACTGTGTTACTCTAGTAAGGCAGTTTTTGTTTGTTTGTTTATTTTATGCGTTTTGACATTATTACAATTTTTCCAAAAATATTTGATTCTTATTTCAACGAATCAATTATTAAACGCGCTCAAAAAAGAAAATTAATTAAAATTAATATTCATAATTTGCGTGATTTTACAAATGATAAGCATAAGACAGTTGATGATAAGCCATATGGTGGCGGCTTTGGAATGGTTTTAATGGTTGAGCCAATTCACAAAGCAGTCAAATATATCAAAAGAAAATTTAGAGCAAAAAAAAGTAAAATAATTTTACTTTCAGCTAAAGGGAAAAGATTTAACCAAAAAATGGCGCAGAAATTTGCCAAGTTAGACCAGATTATTATTATTTCTGGACGATACGAAGGAGTTGATGAAAGAGTGGCTAAATACATAGCTGATGAAGAAATTTCTATTGGCGATTATATTTTAACTGGAGGAGAATTGCCGGCAATGACTATTATTGATACGGTAACCCGTTTAATTCCAGGCGTTATTGCTAAGGGCTCATTAGAAGAAGAAAGTTTTACTAAAAATGATAAATATAGAGAATATCCTCATTATACAAGACCGGAGAAAATAAAAATTAACGGAAAAGAAAAGCGTACTCCAAAAGTTCTTTTATCAGGCAATCATAAACAAATAAAAGATTGGCAAAATAAGTATTCAAAGTTTTTTAAATAAATTTGATTTGACAAAGATTTTTAGATATTATAAGATAATAAGGTACTTTAATAATTAAATAGTTATATTAAACAATTGCAATTTTGTGCAGTTGTCCCAAATTATTTATTTGAGAGTTTGATCCTGGCTCAGGATGAACGCTGGCGGTGTGGATAAGGCATGCAAGTCGAGCGGGTTTAGACCCGCGGCGAACGGGTTAGTAACGCGTAGGAATCTGCCTTTGTCTCGAGAATAATCCGGAGAAATCCGGGATAATACTCGATAGTCTCGCAAGAGTAAAAGGTTCCGTTTATCGGAATTCTGGACAAAGAGGATCCTGCGTCCTATCAGCTTGTTGGTAAGGTAATGGCTTACCAAGGCGATGACGGGTAGGGG